>CADAGW010000068.1 GCA_902787475.1 uncultured Eubacteriales bacterium | reverse complement strand
GTCCCTGCTTCCGCCACCCCCGCCTCGGACGCGTGGGCGCTCGGGGTGCTCGTGTTCCGGCTGCTCACGGGAATCTGGTACGAGCGCGGCACGAAGGTCCTCGACATGCTCGCCGGATACGACCTCCCGTGGCCAGCCGTAATGGAGCGGCTCTGCGCGGAGCGTCCTTCCGACCGCCTGCCGGAAGGCGGGATTGCGGCCGTGCCGATGATGCTTTCGCGGAGGCCCGGGGCAGCCAGGCGCACTCTTGGCGCGAAGCTGGTCGCCGTTGCCGCGGTATTGGCGGCCGTTGCCGTTCTTGCCGCGATCTACGTTGCTTCCATCGCGAAAAGCGCGCCTGCCGTGTCAGCAGAGCCCGGCGCCGGCATAAGTAGGGAAAAGGGCGTCGACGATGGAGATGACGACGATCAGGACACTGAATTCATAATCATGAAACAGGGAGCGAGAGGGAAATGAAGGGAATAGCGGTAGCATTGCTTGTCGCGGTTGCGTCCGCGCAGGCAGAGATGATGGACCGCCCCGAGGGCATCAAGATCGGGCAGCGGCTTACACTCAAGCCGTACGTGGCGTTCTCCGCCACCTACGACAGCCTGATCACCGTGGCAGACTCCGCCACCTCCATATTCCAGGCCAACACGGAATATCACGACATGTTCGTCCCCGGCAGCCCCATGACCGTCACGGTAGGCAAGGACGAATACACCGCCACCGTGGTCACCGCCCAGGAGCTGGGCATCGTCAAGACCGGCGTGTCCCCCAAGGGCAAGGAAAACGTATACCTGATGCTGGACGAGATGAACTTCGACCTGGAGGACGGCGACCGGGGCAGCGTGACGCTTATACTGGAGCAGTCCCTCGACACCCTCAAGCTCCCCAAGGGGGCCGTGGGCCGCGTCAACGGGGAGACCGCCGTATACTATCTGGACGAGGACGGCGTCAAACGCTACAAGCTGGTCACCACCGGCGTGACCAACGGCCCGGAGATCGAGATCTTGGAGGGCGTGACGGAGGGCGAGGCCGTCATCGCCAATTAGGAGGCGCCATGAAAAGAGCATGGATGGGCGCGGCGCTTCTTGGCGCGCTGCTGCTTTCTGGATGCCAAAAGGAGATCCAGCCCGTCCCGGAGCTTCTGGAGCCCGTGGGCGTGACGCTGGACACGGCGGTGTGCCGCCGCGAGGACATACGCACCGTCAAAATATACAATTCCGCCGTGGTGCCCGCCGTGGAGGGCCTCTCCCTCACCGTGGACGGAGCGGTGGATCAAATGCTGTGCCTGCCCGGGGAAAAGGTCAAAGCCGGCCAGACCCTTTTGACCCTCAACACCGAGGCCCTGTCCGACCAGGCTCAGGAGCTGGAAAAATCCATAGAATACAACCGACGCATGTACGCCTTCCAAAACGAGCAGGCGGAATTGACCCTTCAGATGCAGCGCCTCACCCTCTCCCACCTCCGCGGCGAGGGCGGCGCGTCGCCGGACGACATCCTCTCCCTCACCCGATCCATAGAGGACGGGGAATTGTCCCTCAGGCAAAGCCAGGAGACCCAGGTCCTTGAGTTGGGCATACTGGAGGACCAGCTGGCGGATCTGCGCCTGCGCCTCTCCCGCGCCGCCCTCATCTCCCCCGCGGACGGGGTGGTCACCTACTGCATGCCCCTCACCGAGGGCTCCTTCCTGCCCGCCTTCACCCAGGCGGTGTTCATCTCCCGGGACGATACCCTGCTCCTCTCCGGAGACTACATCGCCGCCAGCGAGCTGCGCTGGGCCAAAAAGCTCTACGCCCTCATCGGCGGCAAGACCTACTCCGTCACCCCGGTGGAGCAGGACGAGTCCCAGATCATATCGGACCTTCGGGCCGGCCTCCCTCCCGTCACCTCCTTTACCATCGACGAGGGCCAGGACCCGCCCCCCGTGGGCAGCTACGCCGCCATCGTGGTGGAGACCCAGCGCGCCGAGCAAGCCCTGTGCGTCCCCTCCAACGCGGTCTACCGGGACGTGGGCGGCCACTACGTATACGTCATCGGCCCCGGCGGCACCCGCACCCGCCAGAGCGTCACCACCGGCCTTGTCAACGACAGCTACACCGAGATCCGGGAGGGCCTTATGGAAGGGGATGTGATCTATGTGCAGGAATAAGGCCTTCGCCCTTCTCCTGGCGCTCATATTCATTTTGAGCTTCACCCCCGCCCTCTCCGCGGGCGAAAAGACCGGCACTCTCGAGCTCGGCGAATTCGTCCGCACCGCCCAGACCACCGGCAGCGCCTACTTCCCCATACAGGCCCGCCTCACCTACGAGGGCCCCACGGGCATCTTCCAGTCCATCACCGTCAAAAAGGGCGACCGGGTGGCCAAGGGCGACGTCATCGCCACGGTGCTGGTAGAGGGCAGCGGCGCGGACACCCAGCAGGCTCTTTTGTCCCTGGACCGGGCCCGGGAGGACTACCGGCGCGGCTGCGAGGACTACGAGCAGCGGCTCATACAGGCCCGGGAGGCCATGTACGCCCAGACCGACGGCTATCAAAGGGAAATGGCCCGATTGAGCCTTCAGATGCTTGAATCCCAATACGCCCAGTACCGCTTCCAGACCGAGGCCGCCATATCCCGCCAGGAAGAAAACTGCGAGGACCTCTCCGCCCAGGACCGGATCGTGGAGGTCACCGCCCCCATGGACGGGGTCATCGAGCACACCGAGATCATCCGCAAGGAGAGCAAGGTCTACGACGGCCAGCTCTTTGGCACCATGTTTTCTCTGGACGCGGCCTATCTGGCTGTGCCCAACGGCGGCGGCGCCTTCCGCTACGGCCAAAGCGTCACCATCACCGTGGGCTCCGGCAAAAACGCAGCCCAGCTTCCGGGCCTGGTGGTGGCCGCGGACAACATGATTCCCCAGGCCTACCGCTCCCACACCTCCTACGTCGCGGTGGACATAGACATCTCCTCCCTGGACGTGGATCCGCTCAGCTTAAAGGGCATCAGCGTGGTCTGCGAGAACCAGCGCCTGGAGGGCGTGCCCATCCTTCCCAAGGCTCTCGCCCGCATGGACGCGGGCAAATACGCCGTCAACCTGTGGGAGGACGGCATGATGAAAAAGAGATACGTGGTGCTGGCCGGAGAAGCCACGGGCGTGGTCTGGGTGCTGGACGGCCTCCACATCGGCGACACAGTGATATCGGAATGACGCATTTCCCATCTCAACCCTTACGGTAGCTCTGTAGGAGGCGCGCATGCTCAGATTCGTGTGGCGGAAGCTGCTCAACAAAAAATGGATGGCCCTGTCGCTGCTCATCGGCGACATGCTTTTGATCGCCATCGCCATTTCCAATCCCCTCTACGCAGGGGGCATGCTCCAAAAAGTGCTCACCCGCCAGCTCTCGTACTATCTCACCGAAAAAAACGCCTATCCCGGCCTGGTCTATACCAAGATCAACGCCGTGCCCCAGCGGCTGGACCTCCTCTTTTCCACCCAGGAGCAGGCCGATTCCTACGAGGAGCTCTACGGCGTCCCCTCCATCTGCCGCCTCTCCCACTACTCTCTCAACCAGTCCGAGGCTAAACAGGAGCTGGTCAGAAGCGACAAGAGCAAAAACTACGTGCTGGGCTTTTTAAGCGACCTGCCGGATCACATCCGGGTCACCGCGGGCCGTGTGTTCTCCCCCGAGCCGGACAAAGACGGCGTGGTGGACGTGATGGTCTCCGAGCGGGGCATGCTGGAAATGGACCTGCTCCTGGACGAGATCATCGTATTCCCCAAGCTCCCCGGCCCCACCGGCGATCCCCTCCGGGTCCGGGTGGCCGGCGCCTTCACCAACGGCCAGGCCGACGATCCCTACTGGGTGGAAAGCCCCTCCTCCTTCAAATACGAGATGTTCCTGCCGGAGTCGGTGTTCAGAAGCCTCTTCATCCTCACCCCCGACACCCAGCGGCAGACCATATCCGCCCAGTGGTACACTCTCCTCGACTACACCGCCATGAAGGCCAGGAACGCCGAGCACATGCTCTCCGTCACCAAATCCCTCTTTGAGGCCGGCTCCGGCAACCAGAACATCCGCTTCCGCGCCAGCTTCGAGGGCGTGCTCACCCAGTTCCTCCACGACGAGACCCAGATCCGGGCCACCCTCACGGTGCTGGAGGCCCCCATACTGATGCTGCTGGTGGCCTTCGTGTTCATGGTCAGCCGCCAGCTCCTCCACATGGAGCACTCGGAGATCGCGGTGCTCAAGAGCCGCGGCGCGGGCCGGCTCCAGATCCTTGGCGCCTACTTCACCCAAAGCCTTGTGGTGGGCCTTCTGGCCCTTCTCCTGGCCCTGCCCCTGTCCGTCTTTTTGTGCCAGGTGGTGGGCTCCGCCAACGCCTTTATGGAGTTTGTCCAGCGCTCCGCCCTGGAGATCCACTGGGACAAGACGGCCCTCCTCTACGCCGGCTCCGCCTTCCTTCTGTGCGTGCTCACCATGACCCTCCCGGTCATCCGCTACTCCCGGGTGTCCATCGTCACCCAAAAGCAGAAAAAGCGCTCCCGCTCCTCCGCCCCCCTGTGGCAGAAGCTGTTTATAGACGTGATCCTCTTGGGCGTGGCCCTGTACGGCCTCTATACCTTCTACAACCAGCAGGAGATACTGGCCCAGAGAGTCCTGTCCGGCGAGAGCCTTGACCCCCTTCTCTATCTCAGCTCCTCCCTCTTTATGACCGGCGCGGCCCTTCTGTGCCTCCGGGTCATCCCCGCCGTCGTCTGGTGCGTATACCGGCTCCTGCGCAGGCTTTGGAGCCCGGCCCTCTACGCCTCCTTCCTGCGGGTCATCCGGGAGCGGAACAGCCACGGCTTCATCATGGTGTTCCTGATGCTGACCATCGCCCTGGGCATGTTCAACGCCCAGACCGCCCGCACCGTCAACACCAACAAGGAATTGAACACCCGCTACGTAAACGGCGCGGACCTGGTCTTTACCAACCGCTGGAACAGCGTCAGCGCCGCCTCCGACACCGCCTCCTCGTCCTCCTACTTCGAGCCGGACTTCAGCCGCTACACTTCTTTGGACGGCGCCGAGAGCGTCACCCGGGTGCAGGTCAACACCAACGTGTCCGCCGGCTCCCAAAAAGACGTGACCCTCATGGCCATCCACACCCGCCAGTTCGGCGAAACGGCCTACTTCCCCGACGGCCTCACCCAGGAGCACTGGTACAACCTTCTCAATCTCATCTCCCAGGACTCCAGCGCCGTCCTCCTCTCCCGTTCCTTTGAGACCAACCACCACTACAAGGTGGGCGACACCATCACCTACAAGCTGGGCTCCTACCAGAGCATCCGGGGCACCGTATACGGCTTTGTGGACTACTTCCCTGGCTTCTCCCCCGTGGTCTACAAATCCGCAAACGGCCGCCTCACCGCCTCCGACAACTACCTGATCGTGGCCCACCTCTCCCGGGTGCAGGCCGACTGGGGCGTGACCCCCTACCAGGTCTGGATGAAGGCCAAGGGCTCCACCCAGTTCCTCTACGACTTCGCCCAGGACAGCGGCACCTACTTCGTCTCCCTCACGGACACCTCCCAGGACCTGATCGCCGCCAAAAACGACCCCATCTTCCAGGGCACCAACGGCATCCTCACCATAGGCTTCATCGTGGCCCTGGTGCTGTGCGCGGCGGGCTTCCTCATCTACTGGGTGCTCTCCATCCGGGAACGGACGCTGCAGTTCGGCATCTACCGGGCCATGGGCCTCACCCTCCGGGAGATATTCACCATGCTGCTGGGCGAGCAGATCTGCATATCCGGCCTGTCTGTGGCCGCGGGGGTATTGATCGGCACCCTGGCCACCCGGCTCTACATCCCCCTCATACAGATCGCCTACACCGCCGCCGACCAGGCCCTGCCCATGACGGTGTACGCCCTGCCGGAGGATACCCTGCGCCTTCTGATCGCCGTGGGCGGCATGATGCTCTTGTGCATGCTCCTGTTGGGCCTGCTCATATCCCGCATGCGCATCGCCCAGGCCCTCAAACTCGGGGAGGACTAAGCTATGGAATACGCAATGGAAACCGTGGGCGTGAAGCGGAGCTTCCCCACCCCCGACGGGCCCTACATGGCCTTAAAGGGCATCGACATTCAGGCCCCCCGGGGCAAGCTGACCATCCTCAAGGGCCGCTCCGGCTCCGGCAAGACCACACTGCTGAACATCCTGGGCGCTCTCGACAAACCCACCTCCGGCCAGGTGCTGCTGAACGGCGAGGACATCGCCCGCCTGGACGAGCACAGGCGCACCCTCATCCGCCGCACCCGCATAGGCTACGTGTTCCAGTCCGTGGCCCTGGTGCCCATGATGACCGCGGCGGAAAACGTGGACTACATGCTGCGCATCGCCAAATACTCCGGCAGCCGCCAATCCCGGGTGGCGGAGGTGCTTCGCATGGTGGGCCTTGAAAAGCGCATGGACCACATGCCCCAGGAGCTCTCCGGCGGCGAGCAGCAGCGGGTGGCCATCGCCCGGGCCATCGCCCACAAGCCCATGCTGCTTCTGGCCGACGAGCCCACGGGCGAGCTGGACACCATGATGGGCCTTCAGGTGGTCAAGATCTTCAAGTCCCTGTGCCAGCAGGAGGGCGTGACCATCATCATGACCACCCACGACACGGGCCTTATGGAGATCGGCGACAGAGTGTACGAGCTGGAGGACGGTGAGATCATTGGCTGACAATCATACCAACCTCATCGAGTGCGAAAACCTGGTCAAGATATACAAGACCCGGGACATAGAGGTGCTGGCCCTGCAGGGGCTGGAGCTGACCGTGGCCCGGGGCGAGATGATGGCCATCATAGGCAACTCCGGCTCCGGCAAGTCCACCTTTCTGAACATGCTGGGCGGGCTGGACCGGCCCTCCGCGGGCCGTCTGGTGGTGGACGGGCGGGACCTGTTCAAACTCAGCGACCGGGAGCTGGTGGACTACAAGCGGCGCACCGTGGGCTTCGTCTGGCAAAACAACGCCCGCAACCTTCTCCCCTATCTCACCGCCCGGCAGAACGTGGAAATGCCCATGCTCTTTTCCGACAGCCGGCACATGAAAAAGCGGGCGCTGGAGCTGCTCGACATGGTAGGCCTGTCCCACCGCAAAAACAGCCGCCTGGCCCAAATGTCCGGCGGCGAGCAGCAGAGAGTGGCCATCGCCATCGCCCTGGCCAACCGGCCCAGCCTGCTTCTGGGCGACGAGCCCACCGGCTCCGTGGACGCCAAGACCTCCAGCTATATTCTCGACATGCTCCGCTCCCTCAACCGGGACCTGGGCATCACCATCGTCATCGTCACCCACGATCGGACGCTCGCCAAAAAGGTCACCCGGGTGGTGGCCATACGGGACGGCAAGATCTCCAGCGAGCGCATCATGAAGCAGAGCTACCTGGACCGGCTGGAGGAGATCGACGCCTTCACCGCCGAGAGCGAGGTGCAGGACGAATACGCCGTGCTGGACAAGGCCGGCCGACTCCAGATCCCCCGGGAGATGCTGGAGAAGATGCACATACAGGCCAACCGGGTCCGCCTGGAAATGGTGGACGGAAAGATATGGCTGTCCGGCTCCGGCCCGGACAAGACCCGCGTAGAGGAGGCGCTGGAGGCCCATGAAAATTGAAGCCCTTCTGTTCGACTGCGGAGGAGTCATCGTGGCCCCCGCCACCTGCGACTGGATGCTGCCCCCCGAGGCGGAGGATATACTGGGCCCCGACTTCGTGCCCCAGCGCCACGGGGCCTTCAAGTCCGCCAAGCAGGCCTGCCACCAGCTCCTGCCCGACGAGATCCACATGTTCACCGACCGGGAGGAATACGACCAGCTGCTCGTCTACTACGCCGCCGTGTTTGAGAAGATGGGCTACCCTGCCACCCCCGATCAGATCGACGCCCTCTCCCGGGCCCAGGCCTTTGGCGACGAGCGCTACGCCTTCTTCGACGACGTGCTCCCCTCCTTCGCCGCCTGGGAAAAGCGCTATCTCCTGGGCCTGGTCAGCGACGCGCCGCCCTCCCTGGGCCGCATCATGACCGTCAAGGGCGTCCGCGCCCACACCCGGGCCTGCGCCCTCTCCTGCGAAGTGGGCCACATCAAGCCCCATCCCGACATGTACCTGACCGCCCTCCGCCAGCTGGGCGTCGCCCCTCAAAACGCCCTCTACGTAGACGACCTCCCCGAAAAGCTGGCCGGCGCCCAAAACCTCGGCATCTTCTGCGTCCAAATGCGCCGCCAGATGCCCCAGGGCTTCGACCCCGCCCCCCAATGGCCCGGCCCCGTCGTCCACAGCTTCCATGACCTCGACACCCTCCTGACCACCCTCTGACGCCACTTTCCATCGATCGCGCCCTGATTGCTTTGCCCCTCTTTCCTCTCGCAGTCACGCAATCCCTTCGTTGTCAATACGACCTTCGCAGTAACGCGAATCGCTTGCT
>CADAGW010000067.1 GCA_902787475.1 uncultured Eubacteriales bacterium | reverse complement strand
GGAGGATTTTTTCACCTTTTTTCTTTGAAAATGAAAAAAGAACGGAGGGCAAAACGCCTCTCCGTTCCCGTAATCCTTCATTATTCATTATTCAACATTCATCAACCCGTTCCCTCAAGGAGGACGGATTGCTTCGTCGCTTCGGAACCTCTCAATTCGGCATAGTCGTTTTTGAATATACGGATTTCAAAAGCGACTATTGCGAATTGAGGAGCAGCGCCCAGCGTCTCCCCCTCCGTCACCCAAAAACATCGTCCCTGCTTGCGCAGGGGCGATGTTTTTGGTCGGGGTCAATCGACGATAAAGGGCTTGATTTCTTCGATAAAAGCGTCGCAATTGTCCTCGTATACTTCCACAGTGATGGGGCGGGCCAGATCCAGGCTGAATATGCCCAGTATGGACTTGGCGTTGACCACGTAGCGTCCGGAGCGGAGATCCACGTCGAAGCCGTATTTATTGACGATGGCGTTGAAGGCTTTGACGTTCTCCGAAAGGCTGAGCTTGACGTTCACGGCTCTCATATGAAGGTACCTCGCTTATGGAATATAAAGAACGACACCAGCATAATCATAATGCACTCTCGTTTCGTTTTGGTGTAGCCCATCCGCAGTTCCGGTTAAATCAATGGTATGTATCGTAAATCCTTTTGATCTCCTCCACCACCTCGGTATGCCCGAAATCGTCCTGATAGAGGATATTGATCTCCCGCACCATCTTGATATCCGCGATGGGCAGGGACACGAGCCTCCCCGCGGCCTCCTCGGTGCGGAACGCGGAATGGGCCATGACGCTGACCCCCAGATTGGACACCACCAGATCCTTGATCACGTTGGGGTTGTCGATCTCAAGGATGATGTTGAAGTCCCGCAGATTGCTCTGGTGGCGGATCAGGCTGGACTCAAACATCTTCCGGGTATCCGCCCCCTCCGGGCGCATGATGAGCCGCTCCTTTTTCAGCTGCTCCAGCGTCACGCTCTTCTCCCGGGCGAAGGGATGCTCCGGCGCCACGATCAGGGACAGATAGTCCATGTCGAGCAGCGTCGTCTTGCACCGCTTCAGCGGCACGCTGCCCTCCACGATGGCCAGATCCAGTTCATAGCTTAAGAGCTTCTCATACAGATCGTCCGCCGGGGCCGTGACGATGGACACCCTGGTGGCGGGATGACTGCCGCAGTAGGCCGCGAACACCCGGGCCACCATGCTCTCGCCCACCGTGGCCGTAATGCCCACCGTGAAGTGCCGCAGGGACCGCTTCACGTCGATCAGCGCCTGCCGGGCCGTTTGGGACAGATTGTCCAGCCGCTGGGCGTACTTCACCAGCACCTCTCCCTCCGGGGTCAGCACAGGCGTTTTTTTGTTATCATAAAAAATTTTGATGTGATTTTCCTCCTCCAGCTGCCGTATGTGATAGCTCACAGCGGGCTGGGACAGGGATCGGGCCTCCGCCGCTTTGGTAAAGCCCCCCGTGCGGACGATGGTCAGCAGCGTCTTCAGCTTGTCGTCGATCATGACCTGGCCTCCATAAAAATCTTTGATGCAAATCGCCAATATCTCGATTGATTTTACATTCTTAACCCAGTATAATGGACAAATCACAGGGCGGCGTTTCCGCGCCGCGAGAAAAGAGGCGTGCATCATGCCCCAATCCTGGAACATGAACGTACAGATCCTGTTTTCGCTGGCCGTGATCTGGCTGGCGGGCTTTTTATTCACCCGGGTCACCCGGCTGTTCAACCTGCCCAACGTCACCGGCTACATACTCTCCGGGGTGCTCATCGGCCCCTGGGTGCTGGGCATCATACCGGACACGGTCCGGGGCGGCATGGGCTTCGTCACCGACGCGGCGCTGTGCTTCATCGCCTTCGACGTGGGCCGCTACCTCCACCGGGACCGGCTGAAGACCGGCGGCAGGGGGGTACTGCTCATCACGGTGATGGAGGCGTTTTTGGCGGCGGTGATCGTCACGCTGGTGATGCGCCTGGCCTTCCGGCTCTCCTGGCCCTTCTCCCTGCTGCTGGGCGCCATCGCCTCGGCCACGGCCCCGGCGTCCAGCCTTATGACCATCCGCCAGTACCGGGCCAAGGGCCCCCTGGTGGACGCCCTGATCCCGGTGGTGGCCCTGGACGACGCGGCGGCCCTGATCGCCTTCTCCATCTCCGCGGCCCTGGCCGAGGCCTCCACCTCCGGCGGCGCGGGCGTCAAGGAAGCGCTGATCCCCGCGGCCCTGAGCCTGGCGTCTCTGGTCGTGGGCGCGGCAATGGGACTTCTCCTGTCCCTCATCATCACGCCCCGCCGGTCCCTTGACCACCGGCTGACTCTGGCGGCGGCGTTTCTGATGGGTCTTGCGGGCCTGTGCGCCTACTTTGACGTATCTCCCCTGTTGGGGGCCATGGCCATGGGCGCCGTCTACGCCAACCGGTCCTCCGACGACCAGCTCTTTACCCAGCTGAACCGCTTCACGCCCCCGGTGATGATGCTCTTTTTCGTGCTCAGCGGCATGCGCATGGACCTGTCGGCCCTGGGCAGCGCCGGGGTCATCGGCATCACCTATTTCTTCGTGCGCATCGTGGGCAAGATGCTGGGGGCCTATCTTGGGGCCAAAATGGCCAAGGCCCACGACACGGTGCAAAAATACCTGGGCCTGGCGCTGATCCCCCAGGCGGGCGTGTCCATCGGCCTGGCCGCACTGGCCAGCCGGCTGCTGCCCCCGGACATGGGGAACCTGCTCTCCACCATTATATTGTCCTCCTCCGTGCTCTACGAGATCGCCGGCCCGGCCTGCGCCCGCCTGGCATTGAGCCGGGCGGGGTGCATACAGATCGCCCCCAGGGGCCCGGGCAGGCTGGACAAAAACACAGACCTCTATTACGTCCGGGACGAGGAGGACACCACGGAGCTTCTCTCCGTCGATCCCCGCTGGCAGCAGGAGAACAACCGCATGTGGGTATTCCACCGGGGCCGGGAGGAGGAGGATTCCTGATCTATTCCAGTCCCCTCAGTATCCTTTGCCTGCGCTCATAGTCCGGCATCACCCGGGCCACCTCCCGCCAAAACGCCGGGGAGTGGTCGTGGTGCAGGATGTGGCACAGCTCGTGCACCACCACATATTCTGCGCACTCCATGGGATAGAGAAACAGCCGCCAGGAAAAGCACACCCGGTTCTTGGCGCTGCAGGAGCCAAACCGGGAAGCGGCCCCGGTAACGGTGACCCCCGCGGGATACGCCCCCACCAGCGGCGCGTACCGCTCTATGAGCCCCGGCAGCTTCTCCCGGGCCAACGCCCGGCACCGGGCCTCGTCCTCCTCTGTGGGCTGGGGCCTTTTCTCCGCCCTCTCCAGGGCCAGGCGGCGGCACCTTTCGATCCAGTCCCGCTTTTCACTCACCAGGGCGTCGATCTCCCGCAGGGGCGTATACAGGGGCGACCTCACCACCAGGGAGCCGTCCGGCCGTATCTCCAGGGCCAGCGTCCGCCGCTGAGAGCGTATAAGGGTATACTTCATGCCTTTTTCTTTCCGCGGGCCGGATTTATCGTTGTCCCGCTTGACATTGACGGCAATGCAGGGTATGATATTCATGCCCTGTGTATTTCCTGTCACAGGTGTATTATATCAAAAATCCCCCCAACATACAACCCCAATCCAGAAAGGAGAGGCCTATGCGCGTGACCATCGCCCGGGCGGAACCGGCAGACCGCTGGGACATACTGGACTTCGCCAACTTTGTTTTCAGCCAGGCCCACGTGCCCCACGACTTCCGCCGCCTCCTGCCCAAAATGTACGCCGACGACGTGGACTTTACCCCCTGCCACTACCTGGCCAAGGAGGACGGCCGCATCGTGGGCCTGGTGTCCGCGCTGGTATACGACATGGTGTACGGCGAACACCGGCTCAAGACCGGCTTCGTGGGCACCGTGTCCACCCATCCCTACCGCCGCGGCGCGGGCTATATGAAGGCCTGCATGGCCCTGATGCATGAGGACATGGCGAAAAAGGGCGTACAGCTGTTGGTGCTGGGAGGCCAGAGGCAGAGATACGGCCACTATGGCTACTCTGTGGGCTGCCCAGCAGTGCGGCACCACATCTCCCGGGCCAACGTGGACAAGGCCCTGGGCAGTGTAAACGCCTCTGACATCCGCTTCACGGAGGAAACGGACGGAAAGGAAGCCTCCCGCCTCCACATGACCCGGGAATACAGATGCGAGCGGGATCCCGCCCGCTACCTCGCCTACGTCAGGTCCTGGAACCGGGCCTTTTACCGGATCGGGGAGGGGGACAAGTGCCTTGGCTTCTGCGCCCAGGGCTTAAGCGACATAGAGCTCTACGATCCCAATGACCTCCTCCGGGTGGTGAAGGCCTACGTATCCGCCTTCGGCGACGTGGACATCACCATGGGCATCGCCTGCCCCCGGGAAAACGAGACTCTCTTCTCCCTGGCGGAGCACAGCGCCCTCATCAACCGGGACATGGTGCGCCCCATCGACTGGCCCGCCTGCGCGGAGTTCTTCCTCAAGGTCCGCGCCGGACGCATATCCCCGCTTCAGGACGGCCTGTTCCGCCTGGGCGTGGAGGGCGTGGGCACGCTGGAAATGCGGGTGGAAGGGGGCATTCCCGCCTGCCGCCTGACCGACGCCGCGCCGGACGCGGCCATGAGCCCCACGGCGGCCCAGGAGCTTCTGTTCTCCACCCAGTCCCTGTTCCTGCCCCGGGGCATCCGCAACTGGCTGCCCCTGCCCTGCTGGGTACCGGACCAGGACGGCTATTGACGGTGGCCAATATGGAAGAGAAGGGGATCCGGATCAACCGCTACCTGTCGGACAAGGGCGTCTGCTCCCGCCGGGCGGCGGACGGGTGGATCGAAGAGGGCCGGGTGACCATAGACGGCCAAAGGGCCTCTCTGGGCGATGTGGTCTGGCCCGGGAGCCAGGTGCGGGTGGACGGCCGGCTCATCTCCCGGGGCGAGGAAAAGGTATACCTGGCCCTCAACAAGCCCCGGGGCGTGGTGTGCACCGCCGACCCCCGGGAGCCCATGAACGTGGTCAGCTACCTGGGCCTGCCCCAGCGCATCTACCCGGTGGGCAGGCTGGACAAGGACAGCGAGGGCCTGCTGCTGCTGACCAACGACGGGGACATCGTCAACCGGGTGCTCCGGGCCTCGGAGGGCCACGAAAAGGAATACCGGGTGTGGGTGGATAAGCCCGTCACCGAGTCTTTCCTTCGCCGCATGGAGGCGGGGGTGCCCATACTGGGCACGGTCACCGCGCCCTGCCGCGCCCGGAGGATGGGGGACAGAGCCTTTTCCATCGTCCTCACCCAGGGCCTCAACCGGCAGATCCGCCGCATGTGCGAATATTTCGGCTACCGTGTGACCCGCCTTGTGCGGGTCAGGATCATGCATATCCGTCTGGGAAATATGGAAACGGGCCATTACCGGGCGCTGACCCGGGAAGAGGTGACCCTGCTGAAGGGAGAATGACCATGGATTGGAAGAAACCGGACCTGAACGAGCTGATCAAGCGGCTCAATGTCCCCACGGACCGGCCCGTGGACATGGTGCTGGACACGGATACCTACAACGAGGTGGACGATCAGTTCGCCCTGTGCTATGCCCTGTGCTCCCCGGAGCGGGTGAACGTGAAGGCGGTCTACGCCGCCCCCTTCCACAACGACCGCTCCACAGGCCCCGAGGACGGCATGGTCAAAAGCTACAACGAGATACTGCGCCTCCTCCGCTCCATGGACATCGACCCGGAGGGGCTGGTGTTTGAGGGCTCCCGGCGCTACCTCCCCAAAGACGGCTATGTGGACAGCCCCGCCGCGAGGGACCTGGTCAACAAGGCCCTGGCCCGGGATCCGGACGATCCCCTGTTCGTCGTCGCCATAGGGGCCATCACCAACGTGGCCTCCGCCATCCTCATGGAGCCTGCCATCGTGGACAGGATCCACGTGATCTGGCTGGGCGGCCATCCCCTCACCTGGCCCACGGCCCGGGAGTTCAACCTCTCCCAGGACGTGCCGGCGGCCCGGGTCATATTCGACTGCGGGTGCGCGGTGACCCTGGTGCCCTGCTGGGGCGTGGCCAGCCACCTGCTCGGCACCGCCTACGACGTCCGCGCCTGTCTGGCGGGCAAAAACCCCATGTGCGACGCCCTGGTGGAGCTGTTCTGCGCCTATGCCGACGACGAGTTCGGCTGGGGCAAGGAGATCTGGGACGTGGCGGCGGTGAGCTGCCTGATCGTGCCCCAGTTCGTGCCCGCTGTGCTGGAGCCCAGCCCCCTGCTCTCCGACGACAGCCGCTGGAGCCGGGACGCCAGCCGCCATCCCATCCGGGTGGTGCAGTTCGCCTACCGCACGCCCATATTCCGGGATATGTACAAAAAGCTGGCCCGGGGCTACCAGAAATGACCGGCACACTCCGCTGCGCCGTGGTGGGCGGGGCCAATGTGGACATAGGCGGCTTCTCCGCCGGCCCCATCGTGCCCCGTGACTCCAATCCGGGCCGTGTGGTCCGCTCCGTGGGCGGCGTGGGCCGGAACATCGCCTGCACCCTGTCCCTGCTGGGGGCCGAGACGCACCTGGTCTCCCCCCTTGGCCTCGACGCCTTCGGCGAGCTGATACAGCGGGATACCCGGCGCTACGGCGTGGACATGGGCCATTCCCTCGTCCTGGAGGGCGCTTCCAGCTCGGTCTATCTCTATATCGCCGGGCCCAGGGGCGACATGGAGCTGGCCGTCAGCGACATGGACATATGCTCCTCTCTCACCCCGGAGCGCATCGAGCCCCTTGTTCCCTTTCTGAACGCCATGGACGCGGTGGTCATGGACGCCAACCTGCCCCAGGAGACCATATCCTACATCGCCGGGCACGTCACCTCCCCCCTGTTCGCGGACGCGGTATCGGCAGTCAAAGCGCCCCGGCTCCTTTGCGCCCTTCCCCGCCTTGCGGCCGTCAAGCCCAACGGCGCGGAGGCGGAGGCGCTGACGGGCGTGAAGGTGCGGGACGCGGCATCGGGCCTGGAAGCGGCGAAGTCCCTCGTGGCCATGGGGGCCAAAAGGGCCTATGTAACGTTGGGTGCCCTCGGCGCCTGCTGTGCGGACGAGGCGGCCGCCGTATATCTGCCCTCCCGGCCCTCTGCCATCGTCAGCGCCACCGGCGCGGGGGACGCCTTCACGGCGGCGGCGGTGTGGGCCCAGATGCGCGGCCTGGGCCTTATGGACAGCGCCCGCTCGGGCATGGCGGCGGCCCGGGCCACCATAGAATGCATCGAAACGATAAACGGGGCCCTGACCGGAGAAGAGCTCATCCGGCGGGCCCATATGGAGGAATGACATGAATATGAATCCCTATCTGGACGCAGCGCCGGAGGTGGCGGATGCCATTTCCAGCGGCAAACCGGTGGTGGCTCTGGAGTCCACCATCATCTCCCACGGCATGCCCTATCCCCAGAACGTGGAGACGGCCCTGAACGTGGAGCGGATCGTGCGGGAAAACGGCGCGGTGCCGGCCACGGTGGCCGTTATCGGCGGTCGGCTCAAGGCGGGCCTGACTCAGGATCAGATCGAGTATCTGGGCAAGCAGGGCCAGAAGGTGGCCAAGGCCTCCCGGCGGGATCTGCCCGTACTGGTGGCCCGGGGCGCGGACGGGGCCACCACGGTGGCCACCACCATGATCATCGCGGCCATGGCGGGCATACGGGTGTTCGCCACCGGCGGCGTGGGCGGCGTGCACCGTGGCGCGGAGGTCACCATGGACATTTCCGCGGACCTGGAGGAGCTGGCCCAGACCGGCGTGATGGTGGTCTGCGCCGGCGCCAAGTCCATACTGGACCTGGGCCTGACCCTTGAATATCTGGAGACCAAGGGCGTGCCCGTCATCGGCTACGGCACGGACGAGCTGCCCGCCTTCTATACCCGCAAGAGCGGCTTTGGCGTGGACTACCGGCTGGACACCCCCAGAGAGGTGGCCGACGCCTTCCGTGCCAAGCTCCAAATGGGCCTGAAGGGCGGCATGCTCGTCACCAATCCCATTCCCGAGGAGTACTCCATGGATCCGGACGTCATCAACCGGGCCATCGACGAGGCCGTATCCGAGGCCAACGCCCAGGGCATCCACGGCAAAAAGATCACGCCCTTCCTCCTGGCCCGCATCGCCCAGATCACCGGCGGCGATTCCCTTGCCAGCAATATCCGCCTGGTCTACAATAACGCCGCCCTCGCCGCCCAGATCGCAGGAGAGCTGTAAGGAACGGGGGAGGCGGGGGGAGGCGGGAGGAGACGCTTGGCGCTGCTCCTCAATTCGCAATGGTCGCTTTTGGAATCCGTATATTCAAAAGCTCCCTTGCTCATTGGGCTTACTTCGCCGCATTTCGCCCACCGGGCGGCGGCTGCGTGCGGTCCTCAATTCGCAATGGTCGCTTTTGGAATCCGTATATCCAAAAGCTCCCTTGCTCATTGGGCTTACTCCGCCG
>CADAGW010000066.1 GCA_902787475.1 uncultured Eubacteriales bacterium | reverse complement strand
GGACCCGGGCGTCGTCGATGCCGATCAATGACAGCATGTCCTGAAGCTGGTCCCTGAAGCCTATGGCCCCGCCGCCCTGATAAAAGCCCGTGCGCCCCAGCACCCGGCCCATGAGGGTCTGGGCGGGGAGCCAAACATTCAGCATGGCGTTGAGGGGACGGCTGGGGGTGGACAGTGACAGGGGGCTTTTCCTGCCCCTCAGGCGGGCCAGCTCCCTGTCGGTGTCCCAGCGCCTCACCGTGTCCTGCCAGACGGTTTCACTTGGCGCGCAGCCGGTGAGGATATAAAAGCGCGCGGTCTCCCCCGCCTTCATGTTCAGGGGCCGCCTGAGCCGCCCGGGGCCCTGGCACACGCCCCCCTCCATCTGGGCGAAGGCGGTCTCCCCTGCGCCGCCCCGGGCCCAGAGAAGGTTCCGCCAGCAGCCCACCCGGGTGAAATGGGCGTAGGAGGGGTGGGTCTGGAGGAGGAAGTCGATATCATAGCGGAATTCGCCCGCCAGATCCTTTCGGGCGATGAGGGTCACGTCGGCGCAGGCGACTTCGCCCTTTGTGGGCACGAACTGGGTCACCTGCCAGCCCATCTCCTCCGCTTCGCCCGCGCACGTCCATATGCCCGGCTGATAGGAAAGCCGGTTTGGGCCGCAAAGAAGGGACAGCTTTTTTTCGTCCAGGTCCAGTGTGAAGCGGCGGTGGAAGCCCTCGGACTGGGGATCGTTTGAAAAGGCGGTGAGCCGCCCGGCGCGGCTGTTCCCCCGCCAGAGGAAGCCGCCGCCCCGCTCGGAGAGCATGAGGCCAAAGACCTCGTTGGCGCTCATGTTCATCCAAGGCGCGGGCACGGGGGCGCTGGGCGAGGAAGAAAAGGCGTAGCCGCCGTCCGGAGTGAAGCCGGGGTCGATGAGGTGTGTATGGGTTTCGGGCACGAGCGTCACCGGCTCTGTGGCGGGCTCGTACCGGGGACCGGCAGCGTATTCGCCGCCCTGCATGGTCAGGGCCGGGATGAGGTCCATGAGCGACAGGTCGCTTTGGGTCAACCGCCCCTCATCCAGGATCCGGGCCCCGCCTGGCGCATTTCCGCCGCAGGAGGCCGCGAGGGGCGTGAGGGCGTCCCGGAGGGGATGGTGGTATCCGCCCTCCTCCCGGAGGAGGAACACCAGGTCGCACCACACGCCCAGGGAGCGGTAGAAGCCGTGGGCCCGGGCCATGCGCCGGGCGGCGGGCAGGTCGTCCGTATCGCCCACATGGCACAAAAGGACGGGCAGCTCGCCGGACAGGCCCAGGGGCCAGAGATCCTTGGGCGATGCGTCGGAGGCGGCGGGCCGGGAGCGGCCCATGTTCCTGGGCGCGGGGTACATGAGGGCCAGGCTGGCCCGCTGGAGGGCCCGGTATTCCCTGCCGTTAAGGCCCAGCAGGCGGAGCATGGACAGGCTTTGGGCCCGGGCAAGCTCCCGGGCCCGGATGAGGCCCGATGGCGAGGACCAGCGGGAAAGGATCGCGGGGGCCCCGTCGCTGTGCGCGGCGAGGATCACGAAGGGGATCCGCACCGTGCCGCCCGGGGCCACGGTGCGGCGGACCCGGAGGACGGAGCAGGGATCGATGGGATAGCCCTGCGCGCCGCGAAGGGGCAGGGAGGCCAGGGCGGGGCTGTCCATGGTGTATCGGCGGCCCAGCAGGAGGGAGCGGTCCGTCTCCCAGTGAAAGGCGGTCTCGCCTGGGCAGAGGTGATACAGGTCCGGCCAGGATTCGGACTCCTCCCGGGGGACGCGGGTGTGGACGAGGCCGTTTTCCCGCCGCCGGGAGCGGATGAACAGGTTCTGGAAGGCCGGGTGGGCGTTGTAGGCGCTCTCCGGGGACAGGGCCAGGGAGAAGGCGTCGGTGACCTCCGCCTCGACGGGCGCGTCTGTGGGGTTGGTGATTTCCGTCACGCGGCAGACGGCACCGTCCTCCGGGGAGACGAAAACTGTGAGGGAACAGGTAAGGCCATGGATAGCCGTGTCCACCCGGATGCTGGATTCGTCCATATGGCACCGGCTGCCGGCCTCCCCGCCGGAGAGGGAGTATGTGGTATCGCCCAGGCGGAGGGCGGTGTAGAAGCCGTCGCCGCCAGAAAAGCGGCTGTAGGAGCGGCGGTTGACGAGCACGCCCTTGTGCATGGCGAAGCCGGAGCCGGCGGAGGTGAGAAACAGGGTGGTGCCGCCGCCGTAGAGGATATGGCCGCCGTTGCCGGTGGCGCAGGGCACACAGCGGGAAAAGCCGCTGATCCCGCCGGGGCAGACGGGGTCCCGGCGAAGGGGCAGGGCCCCTCCCCGGGCAGGGCGCTCCTCCAGGAGCAGGCGGACGCTCTGTGCCTCGGGGAGGGACATAAAGTCCCGGCGGACAGTGCCGGATGTGAGGAGGTTGCAAAGGGAGAGAAGGATCATGCCCTGATGGTGGGACATGTGGCTTTTGACGATCCGGCCGTGGTCCATGGATTCGTAGAGGCCCATCTCCCCCAGCATGCCGCATTTTTCCATGGCGCGGAGATTCAAAAGCACGCCGTCTGCGTCCCATTCACAGGCCAGTATGGAGGCGTAGGGCGCGTAGACTCCGCCCTCGTCCCGGCCCCGGAGGGAGAGCTCGTTCAGGCCGAAGGCGCGGTATTGGTATTGTCCGTCCCCGTCCAGGGCCGCATAACCGGATTCGGACACGCCCCAGAATGGCGCGCCGGGGGCCGGGGACGCCTGGCGGCGGAGAACGGAGGCCCGGGTGCGGCCCAGTAGGGACCGGGGCGGGATGGACAGGAAGATGTCCGGCATCAAGTATTCAAACATGGTGCCGCTCCAGGAGAGAAGGGCGCTCTCGCCCCCGGGCAGGCGGCCACGGGCACGGGAGAGGCGCCGCCAGGCGGTGTCTGGGATCTGGCCCAGCATGATGGACACGTAGTAGAGCAGCCGGGCCTCGGAGGAGAGAAGGTCGTAGTGGCTGGGGCCCGGGCGGCCCGTGTCCGCGTCCGCGCCGGTGTAGAACAGGCGGCGGGAGGGGTCGAAAAGGGCGCGAAGGTCCATGCCCCGGGCCATAGCGGCGAGGCGGCGGGACAGGGCCGTGTCGAGGCTCCGGAAAGCGCTGGAGACGTAGAGAAGGCAGGCCGCCAGGTTGCCGCTGTCCACGGAGGAGACGTAGCGGGGAGTCAGGGCCGCGCCGGTGGCGGCGTCGTACCAGTTGAGCCACTGGCCGCGCCAGGTTTCAAGGGACGCAAGGGCGTCCGCCGCCTTCCTGACCCGGGAGAGGGCCTCCCGGGCGTCTGTGAGGCCCAAGCGCCAGGCCGCGGCGCAGGAGGCCATGTAGAGGCCGATGTTGGTGGGCGAGGTGCGGGTCTGGGGCCGGGTGGCGGGAGCCAGCTGGATGTTGTCCGCGGGCAGGCCCAGGGGCGTGACGGCGCGCTCAAAGTAGCGCCAGGTGGCGGCGGCCAGGGCGCGGAAGGGTTCAAGGTCGGTATGGGGCTCGGGCGTTTTTTCACGGGAGAGGCGGCGAAGGATGGCCGGGGCAGAAAGGAAGGCCGCCATCAGGGGCAGGGAGTACGGAAGGCCCGCCGCCAGAAGCAGGGCCGTGAGGAGAAAGGGGGCGGCGGAGGGGCCGTGGGCGTCCCGCTCGGAGTCCAGGGCCGTGGTCCACTGGAGCATATGCCGGTGGGAGACGGTCATGCGCCACAGGGCGCGAAAGGCCGCGTCCAGGCTGCAGAAGGCCTGGGCGGGTAGGATGAGGAGCCGAAGGGCCAGGCGGGCGGGATGCCTCTCCCGGGAGGCCAGAAGGAGAAGGGCCAGTACGGCGGCATGGGGGCTCTTCAGTACAAAGGCCAGGACGAGAAGGAAAAGCAGGCAGGCGGGCTCCAGGGACGCAAGGAGGGCCGAGATCACCCGGTATCGGGCCCCCGGGCCGGGGAGGGCGGGAAGGTAGGGCAAAAGCTGCCAGTCGCCCCGGGTCCAGCGGTGCAGGCGGGAAAGGTACGCCCGGGGGTGGGAGGGAAAGGATTCGTAGACCGCCGCGCCGCCAAAGTGGCCGCAGACGGAGAATATGCCCTCCAGGAGGTCGTGGCTTAATACAGTATTGGGCAGGATGCGGCCCGAGAGGCGCTCCCTGAAACGGGAAACGGAGTAGATGCCCTTGCCGCAGTAGAGGCCCACGCCGGTGAGGGCCTGCCAGCGGTCTGAGACGAAGGCGTCGTAGGGGTCAAGGCCCCCCTCCCCGGCCATGAGGCGGGCAAAGGGGGTGGTGGCCAGGGCCCCGTCGATGCGGGGCTGTATGAGGGCGTATTTTTGATTGAGGGGATGGGCCATGGCCCCTATGAGGGCATGGAGAGACCCGGGGAGCAGGCGCGCGCCCCGGTCGAGGGTGAGTACGAAGCGGTAGGATCTTTGGGGCAGGGTGCCGGTGAGGGGCGAGGGGTCGCCGGTCAAAAGGGCGTTTAAGTCCTCCAGAGCGCCCCGCTTTCGCTCCCGGGCGGTGTAGGCTCCGTCGCCGTCCAGGGCCCGGGGACGGGTGAGGAAGAAGCATTTGGGGCGGGAAAGGGTCTGGTTGAAGGCCTCCAGCGCGGTTTGGGCGGCGGAGCGTATGGAGGCGTCCTTGTCCGTTTCGGGGGCGGAGGCCGTGGGAAGGTCGCCAAGGAGGCAGAAGTCTATGTTTTCGTCACGGGACAGGCAGGAGAGGGCGCATATTTCCCCCGCCGCGTCCCGGGCGGAGGCGGGCGAAGTGAGGAGGGCCGGGATCACCACCAGGGTGCGGAAGGAGGGCGGAACGGCGTCCATTTGGAGGCGCAGGAGGCGGCCAGTGCGGCGGCGGGTGAGAATACGGAGGGAGATATGGTCGCACAAAAGCCACAGGGGGATGGCGGAGAGAAGGAGGGCGAACAATGGCTCGCCCAGCGCAAAAAGGGCGCAGAGACACAGGGCCCAGGCCGCGGCGGTCAGCGCCAGGAAACGGCGGGCCCGGGGATCGGCCGTGAGGCGGGACGGAGAGGGCGTATGGAGCCTTTGGGACAGGGCCCGGCGGCCCTCGTCTTCGCACAGCCACCAGGTGATCTCTCCTTTCAGACCCGAAGAGTCCTCGGCGGCGTCCAGGGCGGCTTCGCACAGGGCGGATTCACAGATGTGCCATTCCCGCGAAAGGAGGGTGACCAGGCGGCGGACGTGGGCCCTCGACTCCTCGTCCATGGCGGGATAGGTGCCGCCGGGATCCTGGGACAGGAGCTTTTCGCAGGCGCTGATGCGAATAAAGGCGGCCTGCCAGTCCATGTCCTCCAGGGCCCGGAGGGTGGTAAGGGCGTTCTGAAGGTACAGCGCCACGAGGCTCTGCCGCTCGTACTCCGCACGGGCGGCGGCCTGGGGTCGGACGCCCCGGCGGGTCAGCGCCAGGCCCACCCGCATGAGCAGTTCGTCGTCCTCCCTCTCCCGGGCGGCGGACAGGGCGGCCTCGCATAAGGCCTGGGTGACAGGGCCCCGGAGGGGGCGGCGGGCACCGGAGAGCACGAAGGCCCGGGCCCGCTGTCTCTGCCGCTCCCGGTGAAGGGTGTCCCGGCCCAGGCGAAGTACGAAGGACATCAGCTCCCCCCGGAGGGCGGCGGGCAGGAGCCAGATCTCCGGCATGGTCATTTCCCGGGCGTGGTCGAAAGCCTCGGCGCAGGCTATGAGGCGCTCCGGCGGGATGTATGCGTCGCTCCGGTATACAAGCTCCCGGGCCAGGCGCTGTATGCGGGCCTCTCCCCCGTGCCCCGGCAGTCTGTCCCGGGGAGCGGGGGCGGCCATGGCCTCTATGACCCGGCCGTTTTCCAGGAACCAGGACGTATCCTGGGCGGAGGAGGCGCATGCGCGGCGAAGGGCGGACAACACCCGGGTCACCCGACTTAATGAGGGGCCGGACAGGCGGGCATGGCCTGCCGCCGATGACTCCAGGGCCAGCTCCCGGGCCCGGGCGGCCATTCTGGTATCCGTAAGAGGGGCACCCATTCTATCGCTTCCGATCCTCGATCCGTTCACTGATCTATCGGCTCCTTGTCGTCAAAATGATTGGTATGGATAGTATGGGTCGCATGGATTTCGTCTATTCTCTTTACAGGAAAGAAAAAGCATGGTAAAATAACAGCGCATGGAGGAGGTGAAAGGGACGGATTGCTTCGTCGCCTTTGGCTCCTCGCAATGACACGGTACAATATCGATATGTTAGTGTTCTTTTTCGGGCTGGCATCATTTGACGGGTTCAGGATCCAAGAAAACGGATCAAGCACGACAGGAGGCGGGAATATGAACAGGTATGACGGCGTATACGAGGGCGAGGCCCGGCGGGCCATATCCTTTCCCCTGGGCGGGATCGGCAGCGGGTGCGTGGGACTGGACGGCACGGGGCGGCTGAAGGACTGGGAGATATTCGGGCGGCCCAACAAGGGGTCGGTCAACGGATATACCCACTTCGCCGTGAAGGCGGAGAAGGACGGACAGGTGCTGGACGCCCGGTGCGTGCACACGGATCCCTTTTCTCCCTATTCCGGGGAGATGGACAACATGGGCCACGGCGTGCCCCGGGGACTGCTCGCCGGCGCGCCCCATCTGGACGGGTGCCGGTTCATAGGCAGGTTCCCAGCGGCCCGGGCAGAATTCAGCGACGAGGATTTCCCGGGGGACGTGAGCCTGTCGGCGTTCAATCCCTTCATACCCTTAAACGATAAGGATTCCAGCATCCCCGCGGCGTTTTTTACCGTGGAGATCCATAATCCCACGAAGGACGTGATCGACTACACCGTGGCCTTTTCCCTGACCAATCCGGCGGAAAAGGGCGGCGTGAACCGGATGGAGGAGGAAAAGGGCTGTCATGCGATGCTCCTGACCCGGGAGGATCTGGACAGGGGCGACCCCAGGTGGGGCGAGGCGGCCATGGCCACGGACGGGGAGGACGTGAGCTGTCAGACGTACTGGTACCGGGGATCCTGGTTCGACAGTCTTGGCATATTCTGGCAGGACTTTGCCCGGCCCGGGGCCATACGGGAAAGGCAGTATCAGGAAGCCGGCGGATACGACACCGCCACGCTGTGCGTGAGGAAGAGGTGCCCGGCGGGCGGGACGGTCAGCGTGCGGTTCGCGCTGAGCTGGTATTATCCGAATTGCGTCAACTACTGGAACCCGGAGAAGGTGGACAGGCCCTGGAAGCATTATTACGCCACGATATTTGGCGGGGCGGCGGAGGCGGCCCGGTATGCCCTCCGTCACTGGGACAGGCTGTGGAAGGGCACCAAGCGGTTTATGGACGCGCTGTATGCCTCCTCCCTGCCGCCGGAGGCCATGGAGGCCGTGGGGGCCAATCTGGAGGTGCTGAAGTCCCCCACCTGCCTGCGGCTCACCGACGGGTCGTTTTACGCATTTGAGGGGTGCAACGCCCACACGGGCAGCTGCGAGGGCAGCTGTACCCACGTGTGGAACTACGCCTTCGCCCTGCCCCACCTGTTCCCCGGGCTGGAAAGGTCCATGAGGGAGCTGGACTACACCTATAACCTCAAAGAGGACGGGGGCATGCCCTTCCGGCTCCAGCTGCCCCTGGGCCGGGAGAGGTGGAATTTCCGCGCCTGCGTGGACGGGCAGATGGGCGGCATCATCAAGACATACAGGGAATGGAAGATCGGGGCCGGGGATCAGTGGCTCAAAAAGTGGTGGCCGAAGGTGAAGCGGTCGCTGGAGTACGCCTGGTCGCCGGAGAACCCCGACAGGTGGGATCCGGAGAAAAAGGGCGTCATAGACGGGCGGCAGCACCACACGCTGGACATGGAGCTGTTTGGCCCCAACGCGTGGCTCAATACGTTCTATCTGGCGGCGCTGAAGGCCGCCACGGAAATGGCCCGGGCGGTGGGAGAAAACGACTTTGCCGATGAGTGCGAGGCCATCCTTGCAAAGGGCCAGGCGTATACGGAGAAGGAGCTGTTCAACGGGGAGTATTATTTCCAGAAGGTGGACTTAAGGGACAAGAGCGTTCTCGAGCCCTACAAAAACACCGCCGTGCTCATCGGCGGGGACGTGGAGGCCGCTTACTGGAACGAGGAGGCCGGGCAGCTCAAGTATCAGATCGGCGAGGGGTGCGGCATCGACCAGGCGCTGGCCCAGTGGATGAGCGATCTGGTGGGACTGGGCGACATACTGGACAGGGAGCACTCCCAGAGCGCTCTTCAGTCCATATATTGCTACAACTTCAAGCCGTCTTTGAGGAAGCACTTTAACCCCTGCCGGGTGTACGGACTGGGCCGGGAGGCGGGCACGGTGATCTGCGAGTGGCCCAAGGGCCGGGAGAAGCCGGTGGTGCCGGTGCCCTATTCCGAGGAGACCATGCACGGGTTCGAGTATCAGGCCGCCAGCCACATGATCAAGAGGGGCATGGAAAAAGAGGGGCTTGAAATGGTCCGTGCCGTCCGGGACCGTTATGACGGCACCAGGCGGAACCCCTGGAACGAGATCGAGTGCGG
>CADAGW010000065.1 GCA_902787475.1 uncultured Eubacteriales bacterium | reverse complement strand
GTTCTCGCAATGGCCGGAAAGAAATGTTGTCATTGCGGGGAGCAAAGCGACGAAGCAATCCGTCCTTCTTCTATCCTGTGCTGCTCATTTCAGGAGACGCTGGGCGCTGCGCGCGCCAAGACCTGCGCCAAAGGGACATTGTCCCTTTGGAATCCCTTCCTGCCGCCCTTCGGGCGGGATACCTATTATTCATCAAGGACGGATCGCTTTATCCTTTCTGTTCTCGCAATGGCCGGAAAGAAACGTTGTCATTGCGGGGAGCAAAGCGACGAAGCAATCCGTCCTTCTTCTATCCTGCGCTGCTCATTTTGTCAACGCGCTGAGGCTGTTCTCAGGACAGCCCGCCCAATATTTCTCCGTAGCGTTTCACCGGCGGCTCGCCCCAGAGGGCCCGGTAGTCCTCGCCCAGGTAGCAGCCGAAACTGGCGGCGGACTCGAAGCCCAGGGAATCGTAAAACTCCACGTCCCTTTTCATGACTTCCTCCGCCAAAACCAGCCGTTTCGGAGGCTTTTTCCATCCGGAGAAGCGGGAATTGTCCACCCAGTATTCAAGGACCTGGGAGTTGGCCCTGCCGAAGAAGGAGAGAAGCTCCCGGATCGAGCGGGTCTCCCGGCGGTTTTTCTCGTTGTCCGGGTCGGACAGGGGCGCGAAGGAATCCCGGTGAATGGGCGCGTATTCCAGAAACACGCCGTCCAGAGGCTCCACCCGGGTGGGACAGTCCATGGCGTCCCCGTAGGCGATATAGCAAAGCCTGGCGTTGGGGTGATATCGGCGCAGTCCCGTGAGCATGGCGTTCACGGCGCGAAGCTGCTGGTCGCTGGGCGAAAGACGGCGGCACTCCGGGCAGCGGCAGGAAAAGCCGCTCACGTCGTCCAGCCAGAAGAAATAGCGGTCCGAGCCGGTGTCCAGCAGCCGGGCCAGCAGCTGCGTCCTTTCCGCCACGTAGGAGAGCGCGTCGCTGTTGGACACGCAGAAGTTGAAGTCGTCCGTCCTCTCCCCCGCTTCGTTCATCCGGAACCATTCCGGGTTTTCCCGAAACACGCTCCTGGGGAGAAGCCAGCGCATGGCGTGGGCCTCGTACTCCATTTGGATTCCCCGCTCCGCAGCCCGTTGGCGGAGGAGACGGAACCGGGGCAGCGGATGGGCCGCCACGGCCTCCTCCAGCGATACGTGGGCATTCCGTCCGCCCACCGGGTGAAGGCCCAGTGTGTTGAGTCCCGCGTCACTGACCCTGTCCAGCCAGCTTTCCTCGAACTCCTCCGGGTGAATGAGTATGCCTCTTCGTGCAAACACGGTTTTTCCTCCCGAATCTTCGTGGCGAAGCCTTATCCCACGCTGTTCATTTCAAAGAGCACCATGCACAGCCAGGCGGCCTGCCTGCGCAGTATGGGTTCCAGGCCCCGATAGCCGTCGTAGAGGGTGACGCTCCTCAAGGCGTATTCCCCAGTAATGGCGTTTTCCTGGGCCTCTATGGAGGAGAAGAACAGGGTGCGGGCGGCGGCGATGGCGGGCCGCTGGCTCTCGTCCACGCTGTCCAGCCACCGGGTGTAGAGCCTGTCGATCTCGTCCTTCCACAGCTGGCAGGCGGCCTTGGCGCTGTCCGCGTCGTCGCCCGAGAGAAGCGCATGGGCCTGCTGGTGAACGAGCGTATGCTCCGGGCAGTATTCGATCCGGGTACTGCCGTCCGAGAGGAAATACTCATAGCAGTGAAGCGGCACGCCGTCGTCGTTCCTGGGGGCCATGTAGTAGGAATCATCTATGAAATTCCCAAAGCCCATGGCTGTCCACATCTCCTCCAGCCTGTCCAGGGTATCCTCGTCCGCCCGGCCGCTGATGGGCAGGGAGGCGGATTTCTGGAAGTCCATCACGGCCTTCTCCGTGCGGGAGCCGAACACCCCGTCGGGGCTGTCAAACAAGAAGCCCGTGTCCGTGAGCATCTGCTGAAGCTCCACCACCGCCTCGCCCCAGTCGCCCCTTTTCAGCTCGGCCAGTGCCGACGCCTGAAGGATGAGTACCAGTATCACCGTCCAGAGAAGGGCCCTCTTCATCATCTTCATATCGCCATATCTCCTTTCCTCACGGAATGTATCATATCATAATCCTTGCCCGTGTGCAATCATTTTGGCGCAAAAGAGCGGGCAATATGATATCGCATCCAATCGGCTGAATGGCAGGGACGGATTGCGTCGTCATTTCATTCCCCGCAATGACGTTTCTTATATCCGCGCGTTCCGTTCCTGCCATGGCAGGAAGCCGCAGACCGGTGAAGCAACCCTATCTTGAATCCATTGTTTGAAGGCAAAATCATAATATCGCCCCAGAAAGCCACAAATTGTGCTTGTTTCCCGGGGAAAAGTACAGTATAATATGCGTACAGTATCCATCAAGGAGTGAAAACCCATGAGACAAAGCGGCGTTCTTATGCATATCACGTCCCTGCCCTCCCGGGGCGGCGTAGGCACCCTGGGGCAGGCGGCGTATGATTTTGTGGATTTTGTGAAGGCCAGCGGCATGTCCATATGGCAGGCCCTGCCCATCGGCCCCACCGGCTACGCGGAGTCCCCCTACCAGAGCTCCTCCACCTTCGCGGGCAATCCCCTGATGATCGACTTCGATCTGCTGGAGCAGGAAGGCATACTGCCCAAGGGGAGCTATGAGCCCCTGCCCATAGAGCCCCGGGTGGACTTTGAGGCGGTGAAGGCTCAGAAAAGCGAGCTTTTGCGCCTGGCCTTTGACACCAGCCGGGAGCGTCTTTCCGGTGAGCTGGCCGAATTTGAACAGTCCCACCCCTGGGTCCGTCCCTACGGCCTGTTCTGCGCGGTGAAGGCCCGCTTCGGCGGCGTGTCCTGGATGGAGTGGCCCGACGACGGCATCCGCCTGCGCCGCAGCGATTCCGTGGCGGAGTATTCCGCCTTCCTCCACGAGGACGTAGACTATCACGTGTTCTGCCAGTACCTTTTCTTCCGCCAGTGGTCGGCCCTCCACGACTACGCCCGGGAAAAGGGCGTGACCCTGATGGGCGACATGCCCATATACGTGGCGGAGGACTCGGCGGACGTGTGGCTCAACCCGGATCTTTTCGAGCTGGACGAGGACTGCCGTCCCATCCGCATCGCGGGCGTGCCGCCGGATTACTTCCAGAAGGACGGCCAGCGCTGGGGCAACCCTCTCTACGCCTGGAAGAAGCACGCCGAGACGGGCTACAGCTGGTGGATCGGCCGCCTGCGCGCGCTGAGCGAGCTGTTCGACATCCTGCGCATCGACCACTTCATCGGCTTTGCCAACTACTACGCCATACCCGCCAGCGAGCCCACCGCCCGGGTGGGCAAATACGAGATCGGGCCGGGCAGAAAGCTGTTTAAGAAGGTCAAAAAGGAGCTGCCCCACCTGCGCATCGTGGCGGAGGATCTGGGCGTGGTCAGCGCCCGGGTGAAGCGGCTGTTGGCCTGGTGCGGCTACCCCGGCATGAAGGTAATGCAGTTCGCCTACGGCGGCGACCCCAAGTGCCCCGACCTTCCGGAGCACCACACCGAAAACTGCATCGTGTACACCGGCACCCACGACAACAACACCTCCCTGGGCTGGTGGCAGGCCGCGGGCGAAAAGGAAAAGGCCTTCGCCCGGAAAAAGCTGGGCATGGAGAAGGATTCGGACGACATACTGCCCTATCTCCTGCGCGCCGCCTTCGAGTCCGTGGGCGACACGGTGATCGTGCCCATGCAGGATCTGCTGGGCTTAGGCGGCGACGCCCGCATGAACTTCCCGGGCACCGTGGGCGGCAACTGGCTCTGGCGCATGGAAAAGGTGGACGTGTCCCCCATCGCCCGGCGGATGAGGCGGCTGAACCGGCTCACGGGCCGTGGGCCCCTGCGCGCCGAGACCCCCGCCCAGCGGGCGGAAAGGCTCCTGGCCGAGGCGGAGGACATCTGCGCCTGCCAGCACCACACCTCTCTTCATGACGCCGCCCCCTGGCAGCTCCACAGCGCCATCGCCGGAGCGGCCATGCTGGACATCGCGCCCCAGTGGGCCGACGACGCTGCCAGCCGTCGGGAGGGCAGACGGGCCCTGTACCTGTCCGCCGAATACCTGGTGGGCAGGCTCATATACAACAATCTCTACGCCATGGGCATCCTCAATGAGGTCAAGGACGGCCTGGCCCAAAAGGGCGTGGACATACGCGCCCTGGAGGATATCGAGGACGCCGCCCTGGGCAACGGAGGCCTTGGCAGGCTGGCCGCCTGCTTCCTGGACAGCGCCGCCACCCACGACATCCCCCTGGACGGTTATGGTCTCCGCTACCGCTACGGCCTGTTCAAACAGGTGTTTGAAGACTGCGCCCAGAAGGAGCTGCCCGACGACTGGACCCGCTGGGGCGACCCCTGGAGCATCCGCCGGGACGAGCTGGCGGTCACCGTGGCCATGAAGGGCCTGACCGTCACCGCCGTGCCCTACGACATGCCGGTGATCGGATATGACCGGAAGAGCGTCGGCACCCTGAGGCTGTGGCAGTGCGAAAGCCCCACGGAATTCGACTTTGACCTGTTTAACCGGCAGGATTACGCCCTGGCCAGCCGGGACAAAAACACCGCCGAGGACATCACAAAAGTGCTCTACCCCAACGACAGCCAGGCCGCCGGCAAGCTCCTGCGCCTCCGCCAGCAGTACGTGCTGGTCAGCGCCAGTCTTCAGGACATGCTCCGCTCCGCCGAGGAAGCGGGCATATCTCCCCAGGACTTCGCCCTCCGCCACGCGGTGCAGCTAAACGACACCCATCCCGCCATGGCCATACCGGAGATGATCCGGCTTTTGGCCGAGAAGGGCATAGACTTTGAATCCGCCTTCGCTCTGGCCCAAAAGACCTTCCGCTACACCAACCACACCGTCATGCGGGAGGCCCTGGAGTGCTGGGATCAGAAGCTGATGGCCCAGCTGTCCCCGGAGCTTCTCTCCGTGATCCGCCAGATCCAGGCCCGGCTCAAGAGGGAGCTCAAAAAGGCGAAGGTCGAGGATACCGGGGCCCTCGACATCCTCTCCGGCGGGCAGGTGCGCATGGCCAATCTGGCGGTGTACGGCTCCTCCTATGTAAACGGCGTGGCGGCCATACACACGGACATCCTCAAAAAGGACGTGTTCCGGGAGTGGTACGCCCTGTATCCCGAGCGGTTCAGCAACAAGACCAACGGCGTGACCCAGCGGCGGTGGCTGGGGCTGTGCAACCCGGAGCTGACGGCGCTGCTTCGTGACGCCCTGGGCGCCGACAAATTCATGACAGACCTTTTCGCCCTCTCGGGCCTGAAGGATCTGATCGACGACGACCTGGCCGCCCGGTTTATATCCGTCAAACGGGAGAAAAAGCGGCAGCTGGCGGCCTGCATCCGGGAGCATGAGGGCGTGGACATCCCCGAGACCTTCGTGTTCGACGTGCAGGTCAAGCGGCTCCACGAATACAAGCGGCAGCTGATGAACGCCCTGTGCATACTGGACATCTACTACCGCATAAAGGACGGGGAGCTTGACGACTTCCCCGCCACGGCGTTTATATTCGGAGCCAAGTCCGCCCCCGGCTACGCCCGGGCCAAGGCGGTGATCCGGTTTATCAACCACATCGCCCAGCTGGTCAACTCCGACCCGGACATGAAGGACAGGATGCGGGTGGTGTTCGTTCAGAACTACAACTGCTCCTGGGCGGAGCGGATCATCCCCGCCGCCGACCTGTCGGAGCAGATCTCCCCCGCGGGCACCGAGGCCAGCGGCACCGGAAATATGAAGCTGATGCTGAACGGCGCCTGCACCGTGGGCACCTTCGACGGGGCCAACGTGGAGATCTTCGAGGCCGCCGGGGCCGAAAACAACTATCCCTTCGGCGCCAGGGTGGAGGATATTGAGGCCGTAAAGGACAGCTACGACCCCAAAGCCATATATGAGGCCGACAGACACCTGAAACGGGTCGTGGACGCCCTGGCGGACGGCACCTTTGAAAGCGCCGACGCGCCGCTTGTGGAAGGGGAGCTGACGGAGCTCAAAAAGGCGATCCTTGAGGGGGCCAGCTGGCACAGGGCGGATCACTACTATATCTGCCTGGACTACGCGTCTTACTTCGATACCCGGCTCCGGGCCATACGGGACGCCAAAGACGAGACCGAATTCGCCAAAAAGGCGCTCCACAACATCGCCGGGGCGGGCGGATTCTCCAGCGACCGCACGGTGATGGAATACTGGAAAGAGCTTTGGGCCAAATAAAGGAGGGGACAAATATGCTCTATCCCAGGGGGTTTCAATTCGGCGTGGCCACCGCCTCCGCCCAGGTGGAGGGCTGCGGCCTGGACGGGGGCCGGGGGCTCAGCATATGGGACACCTTCGCCATGAAAACCGGCGCGGTGACAGGCGGGGCCACCCCCGGGAAAAACGCCTGCGACAGCTACCGGCTGTTCGACGTGGATCTGTGGAACATGATGGATCTGGGCGTGAACGCCTACCGCATGTCCATCGCCTGGAGCCGGGTGATGCCCCAGGGCACGGGCCAGCTGAACCAGGCGGGCGTGGATTATTACAAGCGGTGCTTTGAAAAGCTGCTCAAGGCGGGCATAGCGCCAAACGTGACCCTGTATCACTGGGATCTTCCCCAGGCCCTGGAGGACAGGGGCGGCTGGGTGAACCGGGACAGCCCCTACTGGTATCAGGAATACGCCGATCACATGTTCCGGCTCTTTGGCGACATCGTGCCCGCCTGGGTCACGGTGAACGAGCCCATCGCCACCTATGTGGGCTACGGCCTGGGCTTCTTCGCCCCGGGATATACCAACAAGCGCTGGGGCAACCAGGCCCGGCACAACGTGATGACCGCCAGCGGGGCGGGCGTGGAGGCCTTCCGCGCCTCCGGGGCCAAGGGCCAGATCGGCGCGGTGATCGACATATGGAAGCGCCTGCCCATGACGCAGGATCCGGAGGACATCGCCCTGGCCCACGACGAGGACGAGGAGAACTGGAAGTTCTATGCCGACCGGCTCCTGGGCACGGGATACAGCCAGTACATCCTGGACAAGTTCGCCCGGGAAGGGACGCTGATGGACATGAAGGACGAGGATTTCCGCCTCACCAACCTGCCCATCGACTTCTACGGCATGAACTACTACAACACCGTGCCCGTCACCGCCAACAAGGAGCGGGCGAGGGCCGCCGGGGGCAACTTCGCCGAGGACAGAAGCGCCTTCCACCCGGAGAGCCTGTCCACAGTGCTCAAAATGATCATCGACCAGTATCACCTGTCCATCCCCGTGTACGTGACGGAAAACGGATTCGGCCATCAGGGAGAGGAAACGGTGAACCCCGCCACCGGCATGGTGGAGGACGACTACCGGATCGAGTACCTGAAAGCCGCCCTGGCCTCGGTGGAGAGCCTCATACGGGACGGCGTGGACGTAAGGGGGTATTACCTGTGGACGCTGATGGACAATTTCGAGTGGTCGGCGGGCAATACGTTCAAGTATGGCCTTTTGCGCACCGACTTCGAGACCATGCGGCGCACCTGGAAAAAGAGCGCCTACTGGTATCGGGACTACATCCGCGCCGCCCGGCAAATGTGACGGTTCGGTGTATTTTCCTGCGTTAAAGCGTTAAATTTTCGCGCGGCGCTTGACTTGACCCCCTTCAGGTGGTATAATTCCGGCAACATTCAAAAAAGGAGCCGCCGCCATGAAATGCCGCTTTGTCCGTGCCCTCGGTGCCCAGGCTGGCTTTGCCATGCCCATTTGTTGGCGCGCGGGTAGGCCGGACGGGCGCGCCGCATTGTAAAGGCGCATCTTCTCCCCGTCCGGCCCCGCGCCGGGCGGGTTTTTGTATGTGTACGCCTGGAAGGAGTGGTATCCATGTCTCAAAATCCCTCGCCCCGTCCCGCCCTGCGCCTGACGCTGGCGGCCCTGTTCACCGCCATGACAGTGGTGCTGAGCATGAGCGTATTTTCCATCCCCGTGCCCGGCGGGCATCTGTATTTCTGCGACGCGGTGATCAACGTGGCGGCGGTGCTATTGGACCCCGTCAGCGCCTTCGCCGTCGGGGGCATAGGCTCCTTTTTGGGGGATATGCTGTTTTACCCCGCGCCCATGTTCGTGTCCCTCGTCACCCACGGCCTGCAGGCGGTGATCGTGTCCCTCTTGTCCCGCCGCGTGCTTCCACGCCGGCCCGCCCTCGCCTGCAGCCTGTCCATCGCTCTGGGGGAGGTGGTCATGGTGGCCGGGTACACTCTGGGCCGGGCGTTTGTGTATGCCACGATAGAGGTATCCCTCATCAAGCTCCCCTTCGAGATCCTGCAGGGCGCCTTCGGCGGGGTGGTGGCCATGGCGCTTTTGTACCCGCTGGGGCTCAAAAGGCGGTTTCATCAGACGCTGGGAAGGGTAGACTAAGAAATATGGTATAAAATGAGGACGGATTGCTTCGTCACTTCGTTCCTCGCAATGACACTGTATTGATACTCACGTACCGTTTCTGTCATTGTTATGAAAACCCACGAAAGAAGGCATAGCAAAGCTAGGGGGCAGA
>CADAGW010000064.1 GCA_902787475.1 uncultured Eubacteriales bacterium | reverse complement strand
CCATTTTATTCTTCCCCGCCCGAAGGGCGGAAGACGGGATTCCAAAGGGTCTTGACCCTTTGGCGCAGGTCTGGGCGCGCGCAGCGCCCAGCGCCTCCTCCGGCCTCCCCTCGTTCTCCTTACGCTTTCTCGTTCTCCTTATCCTTCTTCACGGGGCCGCGGGCGCCTTCTTTGGAGAGGCCGTCGTGGGAGGTGTCGCGGTCGGCGTAACGGATGGGGGGATCGAGGAGGTAGTCAAAGATGGTATGGCCGATGAAGTCCCGGGCCCAGGCGACGCGGGCGCTCTCGCGGTCCGTGTCCATATCGCAGATGGCGTAGTAGATGGGCTTTTTCTCGCCGGTGTGGTCGGGGGAGTCGGGATCGAAGCGGTACACGCCCAGGTTGAGGCCGAATTCGTAGGGATTGTCCACGTAGGCGTGGACGGTGAAATAGTCGATGGTGGGCTGCTTGCGGATCTTCATGTAGGCCAGTACGTAGGCAGCAGCGGCCTGCTGTTCGCTGAGATCTTTGAGCTCGTCGCCCCGGGAGTTAAAGCCCTGCTCGTTTAAGACGATGCGGCGGGGCCGGCCACGATAGAGAAGGTGGGGCTGGCTGAGGTACGCCGGGAGCATTTCGATGTTCTTGAAAGTGATGCGGTAGGTGGAGAAGTTGAAGTCCACGCTCCGATCGTTCCAGAAATCGGGATAGCGCAGGTTCTCGGGATAGGGATGATGCACTACGTTCCAGTCGAAGTCGCCCTCCCGCTTGGCCCAGCCGTTGATCTCCTCGATGGTATTGCGGCCCGAGTAGAAGCGCAGGGGGAAGCGGCTGTCGAAGGTTCCGGTCCAGAAGTGATCCATGGACACGTAGACCCGGAAGGCCTTGTAGTATTGGGACATGACCTGCCAGGTGAGGCGCATGACGGTGGTGTATTCCCGGGTGAAATCGTGGCAGGTCATTTCGCCCGCGTTGGCCCAGTAATACTGGCTGGTGACTTCGTTGTTGAGGATCATGCCCACCGCCAGGCCGTATTTCCGGTCCGGACGGGTGTAGCGCTGGCCGATGAAGTCGATGCAGGCGCAGAACGCAGACACGCCGTCGTCCGTCACTACGTTGAAGGCGCTCATGTAGGCCTCCTTGAAGGAGCGGTCCTGGTGGGGATGGCGCAGGGACTTCATCATCTCCTCGTCCCCGGTGTAGCCGTAGCCAAAGTCGGAGTTGATGATGGCGCAGGTCATGCGGAAGCCCTTGCGGTAACCGTTGAGCATCTGCTGGTCGTAGGACTCCACGGCGTCCCGGCGGAAGTAGTAGGTGCGGCCGTTGTAGACGTGCTCGATCACGGGGCAGATATCGGGCGAGGAGGCCATCATGGCCGAAATGCAGAAGCCCACGCCGCCCTGGGAGGTGTGGAAGGGGATCTCGTCCTTGGTGTTGGCCCCGAAGGCCATGATGGAGGGGGAAGAAGGGTATTCGCTTTCGTCACGGCTGGCCCCGGGGGCGAAGTCGGTGACGTAGCACACGCCGGGTATGCCGTCCAGTATGAAGCGGCTGGTGAGCCGGTCGTGCTTGCCGGAAAAGCGGGGGATCACGACCTCGCCCTGACGGGCCTCGGCGCGGAGCTCGTCCAGTATGCGGCCCTTTTGACCGCCCACCACGGGCACTCTTTCCACGATCTTGACCGATTTGATGTCTCCCTCCACCACAAAACGCAGTTCGGAACGGGTGGCGCGGATGTCGGTGATCTTCATATATGGATTCTCCCTTCTCTTTGGCGGTGGTGTACGCATCCAATATATACGATGCGGGCGGCTTTGTCAATGAAAAAATGGAGGACGGGGGGAGAAGGGCCGTGGCAATGAAAAATCTTTTGTCAAAGTGGCCCCAAAGGCCCGGCGCCGCTTGCAAAAAGCCATGCTTTGGTTTATAATAAAGTGATACTTTGTATTCACAAGGAGGAATGCACATGTCCAGCTTCATCAATAATTATTATTACGGCAAGGCCGGAAAGGCGGACTTTACCGAGGACGATATGCCGACCAACCGATTCCAGCTGTTTTTTACCACGCTGAGGCTCCATTTGAGCGGACTGGTGGGGATGAACCTTTTGTATGTGCTCTTCGCCCTGCCGGCGCTGGCCTGGACCATGATCAACTTTTCGGTGATGATCAATACCCTGGAGAGCCCGGAGGCGGACGCCACCCTGTCGTATATGACGGTGTATGTGATGGGCATGATCCCCTGCATGGCGCTGGTGGGCGTGGGGCTGTCGGGCATCGCGTACATACTGCGCAACTGGTCCCGCGACCAGCACACCTTCACCATGAGCGATCTGAAGGACTCCATCAAGACCAACTGGAAGCTGGGGCTGCTGGAGGGGCTGTGGACCGGCGTGGCCATGTGCGCCGCCTGGATCAGCTATGTGTTCTACGGGCGGATGGCCGCCATGCGGAGCGTGTTCTTTACCATCCCCCAGGTGCTCGTATTGACCATATGCGCCCTGTTCATCATGAGCACCATGCTGGCCTACCCCATGCTGGTGACCTATGATCTGAAATTCCGGCACGTGGTGAGGAACAGCATCCTTCTGACCCTCAAGCGCCTGCCCCTGTCGCTGGCGGTGTTCGTGCCCTCCATCGCCATCCCGCTGGCGATCCTGCTGCTCTTCGGCGGCACCCAGTACGGCATGCTGATATTGTTCCTTTTGTATCTCCTCTTCGGGTTCGCGTTTACGGAGTTTGTGTACGTCTCCTACGCCAATGCCTGCTTTGACAAGTACCTGAATCCCATGATCGAGGGCGCGCCGGTCAATATGGGCATGCGGGCCAAGACCGACGACGATGACGACGAGGAAGAGGAAGAGGGAAACAAAGAGGAAGCGCCCAAGGCATAATTTTGCCCCCGCCGCCGGATACTACAAAAAAACGGCGGAGGGACGGATATGGAAAAGCCTGTGAGCGAAAAGGAAAAGCTGAAATACGAGATCGCCAGGCGGGAGGGGCTGTTGGGCCGCCTGCTTGAGGGCGGCTGGGGCAGCCTGACCGCCGCCCAGTCTGGGAGGATCGGGGGCCTGATGGCCGCCCGGACGGGACGCAAAAAGAAGGAGACGTAGGGATTTGTATTCGGAATTTGCCAGGGTGTACGACGCGCTCATGGACGACGTGGATTACGCCGGGTGGGCGGAGTACTATCTGGACATACTCTCCCGGGCGGGTGTGAGGCCCAGGGAGGCCGCGGAGTGCGGATGCGGCACCGGGTCGTTGAGCGTGGAGCTGGCCCGGCGGGGCGTGAGGCTCATCGCCAGCGACCTGTCGGAGGAAATGCTGATGAAGGCCGGGGACAAGGCCCGGAAAAGGGGCGTGCCGGTGCGGTTCGTGCGGTGCGACATGCGCCGCCTGCGGCTGACCAGGCCGGTGGACGCGGTGATCTGCGCCTGCGACGGGGTCAATTACCTTTTGCGGGACGAGGACGCGCTCTCTTTTTTCAGGGCGGCGTATGCGGCTCTGAAGCCCGGCGGGGCGCTGGCCTTCGACGTGTCCAGCGAACATAAGCTTCGGGGCATGCTCCGGGAGAGGATGTATGGCGAGGACCGGGAGGACGTGACCTATCTGTGGACCAACGAGCCCGGGGAAGGGGACACGGTGGAGATGGAGCTGACCTTCTTCCTCAGGGATGCGGACGGGCGCTATACCCGGATGGACGAAAGGCAAGTACAGAGGATCTATACCGCGGATACCCTTATGCGCCTGCTAAAGGAGGCGGGGTTTGAGGGCGCGGCGGCCTACGGGGGCCGGACGTTTGACCAGCCCGGGGACGCGGAGGAAAGGATCCATTTTACGGCGAGAAAGGCAGAAATATGATCACGAATCTGGACATACTCTATCGGGTGTCGCTGCTTGAGGGCCAGGCCATGGCCATGCTGGCCAGCACCACCCAGATGTGTGAAAAGGCGAGAAAGACCCACGATCTTTCCAAAACCGCCACGGCGGCGCTGGGGCGGCTGTTGACCCTCTCCGGCATGACGGCCAGCCGCATGAAGGAAGGCAGTATGACCGTGACGGTGCAGGGCGACGGGCCCATAGGGCGTATGATCGCCGTGGCCAAGCCGGACGGCACGGTGAAGGGCTGTGTGGACGATCCCCAGGTGGAGCTGCCCCGGAAAAACGGCAAGCTGGACGTGGGCGGCGCGGTGGGCCATGAGGGCCGGCTGACGGTGGTACGGGATATGGGCCTTAAGGAGCCCTATGTGGGGCAGGTGAAGCTCCAGAGCGGGGAGATCGGCGAGGACATGGCGTATTATTACACGGTGTCCGAGCAGACGCCCAGCCTGGTGAGCGTGGGGGTACTGGTGAAGGACACGGTGCTCTCCGCCGGGGGACTGGTGATACAGCCCCTGCCCGGATGCTCGGAGGCGGCGCTCCAGTCGCTGGAGATGACCGCGCCGCTGTGCACGAATCTGTCTGACACCCTATTGCGGCTGGGAGCCGAGGAGACACTTTACGACCTGATGGGCCATCTTCAGCCCGTGATCCTTGAAACGGGAAAGCTGACCTATCAGTGCGACTGCTCCCGGGAGCGGATGGAAAGGGCCCTGATCTCTCTGGGAGAAAAGGAGCTCACCTCCATGATCGGGGAGCAGGACGGCATCGAGATGGGGTGCCAGTTCTGCGGGGAGAAGCGGCATTTCAGCACGGCCGATCTCAGGGCTCTCCTGGAGGCGGCCAGGAGCCGGGGACAGCAGGACGACGGGAGCGGTGAATGAGCAAAAACGTGGTCACCTTCGGCCGGGATCCGGAGTTTTATAAGCGGCGGGCGGCGGGGATGAAGGACGAAAATCCCCGGGACGCCATGAGATTTCTGTATAAGGCCCTGGAGATCCGGCCGGACGACGCCCAGGCCCGGGTCATGGCGGCCCGCATCGCCCTGGAGGCGGGCAGGCCCCGGCTGGCGGTGCGGCTGGCGTCCCAGGCGGTGAGCGCCGCCGAGGGCTGCTACGTGCTGGGGAAGGCCCTGCAAAAAATGGGACTGTACAACTGCGCCCTGACGGCCCTGTCCTTCTGCGCCCAGAAGGCGGAGAGGGAGGACCTGAAGTGGGACGTGCTGTTTGACGTGGGGCGCATACAGGCCAGGAGCGACGAGAACGACCGCTGGGAGAGGCGGCAGGAACGGGCCAGAGAAAGGGCGCTGGAGCTGATCCGGGACGGGCGGTACCGTCTGGCCCAGAATTGGTGCCGCAGGATGGACGAAAGGTACCCCGACGGGCCGTTTATGGAGATATGGTCCTGGGCGCTGTGGAAGCAGGGAAAGCGGAGCGAGGCCCAATGGGTGGCCGGAGCCGTGCGGAGCCTGCTGCCCGTGGCGGGCCGGAGCGCCAGGCACAGCCAGAGCTCTCTGGGCGAAGCGGGCAGTGACCGGCGGAGGATGCTCCTGGGCGACTGGGACGGCGTATTGGACGGACCGCCCAAGGTGGGCGCCGAGCGGGAATACATGCGGGCCGCGGCCAGCGCCAGGCGGGGCGACGACCGGGAAGAGTATATGGCCAGGCTCCTGGACATGAGCGCCATGGACCCGGAGGACCCGGCGGCGGCCTGGGCGCTTCGCCTGGCGTCGGAGGGCCGGGACGGGGAGATCCCCCGGCTGTACGGCGTGTGCAGGCAGGCCGAGGCGGCCATGCGGGCGGAGCTTTGGGGCGGAAATCCCTCCCGTACCGCCATTAGGTGGGGCCTCATGCGCGGTGACACCGCCGTGATGGCGGCCTGGGGCGCGTCCAGGGTGGACGGGGGAGAGTGGCTGCTGCGGGAAGCGCTGGCGGACCCCTATCTGAGCGAGGGCTGTCGGCGCATCGTGTCGGCGGCGCTGTCCAGGATCCCGGACGGTCAGCCCTTTGTGGGCATCACCAGGCGTTTGATGTGGGTGGGGGACTGCTGGGAGCCGGAAAAGGCCCGGGTGCCCCGGGGCGTGTTCGCCATCCTCAAGGCGGCCCTGGAGGTGTGCCCCCAGGAGATGGCCGCGTCGGTGTTTCAGGCCTGGGCGGCGCTGGCGGAGAGCCGGAGCGCCAGGCACTGCACCAGAGACATCAGCGGCTGGGCGGCGGCGGTGGCGTTGGCGGCCCGGGCGCTGGACGGAAATACGAAAACCGTGGAGGTGCTCTCTACCCGGCGGGCGGAGGAAAAGAGCCGCTGGCTGGCAAAGAGAGCGTCAAAGGAGAAAAAGGCATGAAGTGCATCGATTTTGACCGGCGGTTCGCCGCGTATCTGGAAAACTGGACCAACGAGAACCGGGACAAGTACGCCAACATGAACGAGGTGGAAGCCCAGGTGCCGGAGGTGTATATGGAGTGGCTGAACACTCCCGCCGAATGGCTGGGCGGCACCGCGCCGGGGGACTACTTTAAGCCCCTGTCCGACCCGGAGGCGCTGGTCAAATGGATGCTGGACTATCACAGGAGCCACATAAACGTGCCCGATATGCTCTTTGAGCGGATCGTGGACGTGGGGGAGAAATGCGTGGAGCCCCTGATGAACCTGGCCGAGGACGCGGACAAGCCCGACGAGGCCCGGGTGGCGGCTCTGAACCTGCTGGTGGAGATCGGCGCGCCACAGGTGATGGGCCGGGTGATCGCCCTGATGTGCGCCAGAAAGCAGAAGCCGGACTTGATGGAGGCGGCATCGGAGCTGCTAAAGGGCATGGGCGAGGACGTGGTGGAGCCGCTGATCAAGCGGGCCGACGGGCTCACCGGCGAGGCCCTTGAAAGCTGTCTTGACATACTGTGCAACTTTCCGGGGGACAAACGCATCTATGAATTGTTGATACGGGCCTTCCGGCAGGACGGGGAGAGGCGGGCGCTGTACGCCTCGTTCCTGGGCAAGCTGGGGGACGAGGACGCGGTGGAGCCCCTGAAGGCGGCGCTGGAATTATCGGAGCTCAATTACCTTGACTACATCGAGATCGTACACGCCGTGGAGGCGCTGGGCGGCGAGGTGGAAAAGCAGAGGGAATTCTCCGGAGACGAATATTACGAGTCTTTGAAACATATGCAATAACGCTCCCGGATGCCGGGGAGAGGATGTACTGGAGCGGGGAGGTACGCTATGAATTGCCCGAAATGCGGCCGGGTTTGCCCCATTGACGCCAACTTTTGCGCCCGGTGCGGCGCCAGGCTGGAGCATGAGAACGTGACGTTTGACCAGGCGGAGGAGCCGGTACAGGAAAACGACCTGCGGCCGCTGTCCGCCAATCCGGTGCGCCTGGAGACGGGCGCCAGGCCGGAGGGAGGGGCAAGGCCCAAGAGAAAGCCCCTCTTTGAGGACTATGAGCCCGTGGAGGAGATCGAAAAGCCCAAAAAGGACGCGGGGAAGGTGACGGACGACAGCCCCACCGCCGTGTATAAGCGGCCCAAGGCATTGCGGGAGCAGCCCCCCAAGGCCGAAGCCCCCAAGGCGGAGACCATAGAGGCCGCGGACAAGGGGGACGTGGACGTATTCAGGGCCCGGCCCGCGGGCAAGACCTCGGTCAAGAAGAAGGTCCAGTTCGAGGACGACGACTTCGGCTGGGACGAGGACGAGGAGGAGACGCTCAAGAAGGGCAAGAATCCCTTTAAGTATATGCCCGGGGCCATAGACGACGAGGAGGACGAGCTCTTCGGCGAGGAGGAAGAGGAGAGGAAGCCCCGCTTCTCCCTGTTCCGCCGCAAGAAAAAGGACGAGCGGGAAGACTATCAGGAGGACGACGAGGAGGAGGACGCGCCGAAGGAGCGGGAGACTGCGCCCCGGCGCAAGCCTCTGCCCGCCGCCAATAAGCCCGTGAGCCATATCCGCCCCGTGTCCCAGGACAAGCCCATGGAGGATCCCGTGTTCCTGTTCGAGGACGAGGAGGAGGACGAGGAGGAAGAGGGCGGAAAGAGCGGCGTGGGCCTGAAGATATTGGCGCTTTTGACGCTGGTGGCGCTGGCGGTGTTTGGGGTGTATTTCTTTAAGTATACCGACACCGGGCGGCGGTGGCAGGCCAGCTGGGGCATCAGCAAGGATCCCTCCGACTACATCATGCTGGGCAATTACCACATGCAGAGGGGCAGCGTGTCCGAGGCGGCCAAGGACTATTACGCCGCGTTCAGCCACGCCTACTCCGGGTTCGACTACGACCTGAACGACTATCAGCTGAGTATGAACGTGGCCCAGGGGCTGGTGAATGCCACGGACTACGACAGGGCCGTGCGGCTGTATAAGTTCATCATCGACCATTGGGCCCAGGAAAAGGAGCCGGTGGAGAAGCTGCTGGCCCTTTATCAGACGCTGGGCATGACCGCCGAGTACGACGAGCTGCTGAGCCAAAAGAGGGAGCTGGTGGCTCCCCAGACCCAGGAGACGCAGGTGGAGACGCCGGAGGCCAGCCAGGGCGGGGCCGTGGCCGCGCCCAAGCCCACGGTGCCCGGTGGAAGCTATGACAGCACAGTGCAGATCGGCCTCAGCGCCGCACAGGGGGCGGAGATCTATTATACCCTGGACGGCAGCAAGCCGGACGCCAATTCCAGAAAGTACGATGGGTTCATCATACTGGACGGGAGCGCCACGTATCTGGTGCGGGCCATCGCCGTGAAGGACGGGGTGACCAGTCCGGAGATGACGGAGACGTATCACATTCAGATGGATTGACAGGAGCATA
>CADAGW010000063.1 GCA_902787475.1 uncultured Eubacteriales bacterium | reverse complement strand
TTTGCTTTTCGGTGAGCATATGGAGGATCCACTGGTAGGCTTCCTCCTGGGACATATCGATGGTCCAGTTGTACCAGTTGCCGTGGAAGTCCAGCATCCAGTCGGGGTGGTCGAGCCAAACCTGGCTTAATCTGTCCGCGTGCCAGGGGGGCATCCAGAGACGGAAGAACATGCCGCTTTTTTGGATGTAGTCGTTGATGTGCTTCCAGTCGTCGCCGAATATGCCCTTCCAGTTGCCCTTGGCGTCGAACCAGAAATCGTCCACGTGGATCCGCTCCAGGCCCACGTAGCGGGCGATCTGCACCATTTTGAACACGGCCTCGGTGAGGGGGGCGCTGTGCCATATGCCCATGGTCATGCGGTTGAAGTATTTCTCCCGGGTGTAGTCCCATTTGTAGGTATAGACGTATGCCTGGATGGCGTTGCCCAGGTCGTCCATGTCGCCCCGGTACAGGCCCAGGGTCATGGGGGCGATTTTGAGGGTCTCGCCGGGGAGAAGGGGGGCGCTTAAGAGCTCGCACCGGCCAGAGAGGGCGGCGCCGGAGTCCACGCAGCTCATTTCCGCCTTCCACCAGCCCTGATAGTCGAAGGTGAGCCAGACGCCTTCCGCCCCGGAGGCGGGGGAGAGGGTAAAGAACTCGTTCCACACGCCGCAGCCGTTGAGCCGGGGGTGCCACTCGTTTTTCTTTTGGCCGTCCACTTCGATGATCTCCGGGTCGGTCTGAGAATCGAAGCGCTTGACGAAGCCCTCCCTGAGGGGTACGGTCTTGTATATCTGGCTGCCGGTGAAGTTGGCCCCGCCGGTCATGTAGGAGAACTTCGCCCCGTCCCGCTCCTGATTGAGGAGCCGCAGTACGAACAGGGAGGGGCGGGAGACGGACATGACCGTATCGGAGCGGTTTTCGTATTCCGTCCAGCTCTGGATCACGGGCAGGCCCGGGTAGGCCACGTAGTGCCGCCGGACAGCGAGGGGGCCGCGGGCGAGGGATATGACGGTCTCAAGCTCGCCCTGGGAGAGGGTGCGGGTGGAGACGTTTTGGAGGGTAAAGCCGCCCGTCAGGCCCCGGATCTCCCGGCCGTCTATGGTCACGGAGAATTCGTCCTGGGGCACGGGGCCGCGCTGGAGGTATTCTTTGCCGGTGTCATGGAAGAGGAGGCTTTTGAGGAGGAACCGGCCCTCCCCGGTCAGCTCCAGCTCCATGGCCGCCCGGCCGGTGCCGATGCGGAATATGCCGCCCTCGTGGGTGCTGTATGCGTCGTTCATGTGATGCTCCTTCCCGCGCGGTACGCGCCGTCATTCCACGCCCAGCCGGGCCGGGTCGTATACCATGCCGCCGATGTCGAAATAGACCACCAGGCCCTCCGGGCCGTCGTGGAAGGGCACGCCGGTCTCCTTGCCCTCCAGTATGCGGCGGGTGCCCTCGGCGTAGACGGACAGCACCCGGGGCGGCAGGTGGTAGATGGGCCAGCGGTGAGGGTTGTCCTGGCGGCCGTGGGCGGGGAACACCTCTGTGACCTGGGGCTCAAGGGCCGCCAGCCGGTCAAGGGTCATGCCGTAGTCCTTGAGGGTGGTGGAGCAGGTCAGCTGGCCCCACACCTGCCAGGTCAGCATCAGGTCTCCCGTGAACAGGTATCCGTTGTCCCGGTCGAACAGGCATATGCTCCCCAGACTGTGGCCGGGGGTCTCCAGCACCTCAAGGCGGATGCCGCCCAGGTCGATCACGTCCCCGTCCCGAAGGGGCATCACCATGGGCGCGGGGCCGGGATTCCACCGGGAGGGATCGAAGCTCTCCGTGCGGGGATTGCCACGGAAAAAGCTGGCCAGCATCCGCTCCTTCTGCTCGGGGGTCATATGGGAGTGGCTGGTGGGTTCGTCGAAGCGGCCCACGTACACCTTTTCAAACTGGCTGTTGCCGCTGTTGTGGTCGCCGTGGCCGTGGGAATTGACCACCACGATCTCCTTGCCGGGGCACAGGCGGTGAACCAGGGCGTGTAGGTCCACAAGGCCGAAGCCCGTGTCCAGGAGGAGCACCTTTTCCTGCCCCTCGTATATGTACATGGTGGTCTTTCGGATCTCGTCCACGGCCCAGAGATTGTCACGGATCTGGTATATCTCGATGAGGTTTTCGTCTTTCATGCGCATGCCTCCTTTTTTATCGCCTATATTATAATCCCGGAACAGTGCGAAAACAACACCAATAATTCACGAATTCTTATAAAAATCAACGGAGAGGGCCAGAAAATAGCAAATAGTCGATGAAACCTATATGAATGAACGCCGAATGTGAAGAATTCCGTTCAAAATTGATATTGAAATGGAGCAAAATGCTGTGATATATTAAAAACAGTGAAAATGCCGGGAATATCTGTGAAAGGGGCAATGTGAATATGACGAAGCGCGCCGAGAGGGCCGTCCCCATGGTGCACCGCAAGTCGCTGGCCAGGCGAATGTGGGAGCACCGGGTCATGTACTGCTTTTTGCTGCCTGCCCTGATCGTACTGATCGTATTTGCCTATGTGCCCATGGCGGGGCTGGTGATCTCCTTCAAGAACTACGATCTGGTGAAGGGGTTCGGCGGGAGCAAATGGGTGGGCCTGAAGTGGTTCGAGAAATTCCTGAAGGACAAGGATTTCTACGTGGCCCTGAAAAACACGCTGGGCATCAACTCCCTGCACATGGTCATAGGCTTCCCCCTGCCCATCGCGCTGGCCATCGGCATATTCGCCATGAAGCCCAGCAAGTACAAGAAGGTGACCCAGACCATCACCTATCTGCCCCACTTCATCAGCTGGGTGGTCATCGCGGGCCTGGTGTACAAGATGCTGGACGCGGAGACGGGCATCGTGAACACCATGATCAAGTCCCTGGGCGGAGAGGCCAAGCCGTTTATGCGGGAGCCGGGGTACTTCTGGGCCATCATCATATTCGTGGCCATATGGAAGGAGCTGGGCTGGAACACCATCATCTATCTGGCGGCCCTCTCGTCCATCCCCTCGGAGCAGTACGAGGTGGCCATCGTGGACGGGGCCAACGGCAGGCAGCAACTGTGGTACATCACGCTGCCCTCCATCGCCCCCACCATTGGGCTGATGCTGATCATGACGGCGGGCAGCCTGGTCAACGGCGGCATAGGCTTCGACGCGGTGTACAACCTGCGCAACGCCTTCCTGTCCTCCACGGCCAACACCCTTGAATACTTCACCTTCGCGGAAGGCATTCTGAAAAACAAGTTCAGCTACTCCACCGCCATAGGCTTTGCCCAGGGCCTGGTGAGCCTGGTGCTGGTGGTCAGCGCCAATACCCTGAGCCGCAAGCTGCGGGGCTACGGCGCGTTCTGAGCAGAAGGGAGGATCCATCATGGTCGTATCCAAAGGCAAGGCGCTGGCTACGGAGATCACGCTGCGGGTGATCATGTTTTTGCTGTGCGTGCTGATCGTGTTCCCGTTTTTGTACTGCGTGGCCTATTCCCTGAGCGACAGCGTGGCCGTGGCCACCCGGCAGATCACCTTCTATCCCATCGGGCTTACGTTTAAGAACTACAAGGACGTGTTCATGCAGAGGAACATCGTCAATTCCTTCTTCATCTCCGTGGCCCGGACGGTGCTTGGCGCGGTGTACACGGTGACGGTGACGGGCCTGGCGGCCTACGCCATATCGAAAAAGACGCTGCCCTGGAGGCGGGCGCTGTCCATATTCATGCTGATCCCCATGTACATAAGCGGCGGCACCATACCAAACTATGTATTGATGTTCAAGATCGGGCTGTACAACAGCTTTTGGGTGTATATACTGCCCCACGGCATATGGGCGTTCAATATGCTTTTGATGCGCACCTACTTCGACGGCCTGCCGGCGGAGCTTGAGGAGGCGGCCCACCTGGACGGGGCGGGGGATCTCAGGATCTTCTGGCGGATCATACTGCCCCTGTCCATGCCCATCGTGTCGGTGATCGCCATGTACAGCGGCGTGTGGCAGTGGAACAGCTGGTACGACGCCCAGGTGTACATCACCAAGAGCAACCTAAAGCCCCTGGCCGCGGTGCTCCAGCAGATGATCATGTCGTCCTATTCGTCCCAGATGTCCCTGGCCAGCGGCGGACAGGTGGTGGAGCAGTCCTCCCCCGAGGCCATCCGCATGGCCACGCTGGTGATCACCACCGTGCCCATCGTGATCGTGTATCCCTTCTTCCAGAAGTACTTCGTGCAGGGCGTGCTGATCGGCGCGGTGAAGGCGTAGGGAGAACGGACCGCGTCGATGCTTCGCCCATCGCAATGGCAACAGATGCCTGATGACGCGGGACGGGGAGAGACGAAGCCAAGACCCAATATCCATGTATTTTCCGCTTCCGAGGGGGAGCGAAAAATAGAATAAGAAAGAGGAGGAAACCAACATGACCAGACGGATCCTGAGACTGATGATCACGGAAGTCCTGGTGCTGTCCATGCTGTTCTCCTTCGCCGGCATGGCGCTGGCCGAAGAGAACAACCTGGATTGGATCGACATCGTGGTGGACATCGAGAAGAGCGCCACCGCCGATTTCGTGGACAATCCCAACGACGTGGTGACTCCCTGGGTGGAGAACAAGTTCCACATCCGCATCACCGAGGTGATACAGGGCGGCCTGACCACCATCGGCTTCAAGGAGAGGATCGCCACCTACATCGCTTCCAACAACCTGCCCGACGTCATCATCGCCGGCAATGAGAACATCGCCTACGCGGTGTCCACCGGCAAGTACGGCGGAGGCTATCAGGACCTGATCGAGAACCACATGCCCAACTTCAACGCCAAGATGCAGGCCAAGTTCTGGCCCCGCTACATGAACAACGGCGTGAAGACCCAGATCGTGGAGTGCTCCCCGGATACCTCCATGGAGCCCTACGCCTCCGATCCCTACACCAGCCCCCTGGGCGCCTGGTCCCTGTGGGTGCGTGAGGATCTGCTGGCCCAGTGCGGCTACACCTTCGAGCCCATCAAGGACATCGCCGCCCGCACCACCGACGTGGGCGTGATGCCCAAGACCGAGGACTTCGCCATCGAGCCCGCCATCGACACCCCCGAGAAGTTCCAGGAGCTGCTGGAGAAGATCGCGGCCCTGAACATCACCGTGGGCGACGCCGCCCTGATCCCCTTCAGCTCCTGCGGCTGGTCCCAGTTCCACCTGGGCTGCATGTTCGACTTCGGCCATTGGCGCAAGACGGACGAGGGCAACGTGGGCGGCTTCATCGGCTGCGAGGGCGCCAAGGAATACTATAAGTATCTGAACGGCCTGTACAACAAGAACCTGATCGATCCCGACTTCATCGTGCACACCGACGACCAGCTGCAGGCCAAGATCGCTTCCGGCCGCGTGGGCGCGGGCATGTATATCCCCGACATGAAGGCCGCCCAGCAGGGTCTGTTCCAGACCGTGGGCGAGGACGCCGTGATCCGCTACATCGAGTGGCCCAAGAGCAATCCCGACCTGGGCTTCTACGATATCTATGAGGGCGGCTTCTGGCGGCTGACCCTGAAGACCGATCTGCCGGACGACGTGAAGGCCCGCCTGATCGAGTACTTCGACTGGTTCTACTCTGACGAGTACAAAGAGATCGGCTCCTGGGGTCCCGAAGAGGCCGGCCTGTATGCCACCGACGAGAACGGCGTGCGCTACTTCGTGGATCCGCAGACCCAGGAGGACATGATGAACCGCACCCTGCACGGCAAGGGCGCCGATTACTGGGGACTGTATTGCGCCGGCGGCAGCTACTTCTCCTTCATGAGCAAGGTGGGCGCCTGCTCCGTGACCGACAGCTACAACCCCTTTGACCCGGTGCGCACCTCCGAGACCGTGCAGCTGGATATGATGAACCTGAACAAGCTGCTTGTCTCCCTGGGCGGCTACGACATGAACGGCCGCGCGGCCTACGGCGACGGCTCCAGCGAGGTGTCCGCCGTGTCCAACTGGTACTGGTCCAGCTTCACCGGCAGCCTGGTGGCTCCTCTGCTGACCGCGACTACCGACGATGAGTTTGACGAGGCCTGGGACGAGATGTACGAGGAATTCGTGGAGGATACCGAGTACGACACCGCCGTGGACATGATGACCGAGTGGTTCGAAGAGAACACCTGATCGCCTGACTCATGCTGTGGGAGCCGCTTTATGCGGCTCCCGCCTTACGCGCCAACAAACGGGGTTTGTTGGCGCGTATGTGCAGGATTTGTGCATCTTCGACGCACGGGCAATCCTGCACCCAAAGTGGAATAGGCAGCCTGCGGCCGTACATGCCGCCCTCCGGCTGCCTTATTTCATCGGGGCCGCGGCCCCGAACCCCGGAGTCTATTGCGGACGGCCTGCGCAGGGACCGCATGCACAGGCTCCCATTCGTTGGATAATAAGTATGATGTGATTGCAAAGAGAGGGCCGGGGCGGTATAATAGAGGGAGACCGTCTGAAGAGGGGAAAAGCATGTACAGCATACTGGTGGTGGACGATTTCGACCTGGACAGGCAAAACATCATAGAGGCCGTAGAGAGCATGGGGGATCTGCCGCTGTGCGTGTGCGGAGAGTGCGAAAACGGCTACGAAGCGCTGGAGGCGGTGCACAACCTGCGGCCGGATATCCTGCTGCTGGACGTGGAGATGCCGGGGATGAACGGCATCGAGCTGGCGGATACGCTCCGGCGGGAGGGCAGCGACATACGCATCGTGTTTTGCAGTCTCTACGACAAGAGCCACTATCTGCGCTCCGCCATTTCCCTGCGGAGCGAGGGGTACCTGATGAAGCCCATCAACGGGGAGGACATGCGCCGGTGCTTTGAGGAGATGCTGGTGCGCATGACCGACGTGGAGGAGCAGAAGAGGCTTTTCGAGGGGCTGAGGCAGGCCATGCAGGAGAACCGGATCTTCTTGAGGCGGGAGCTTTTCTCGGACGTACTGCTGGGCGGGGATATGCCGGGGATCAATTTTGAGCACCGGCTCCGCCAGCTGGGACTGGGGGACGTGGCAGGATTCAGGGTGGCGCTGGTGGACGTGAACGCCAATTCCCCGGTGATGGCCCAGGTGGATCAGGACGACGAGGGGCTGATCCCCTATCGGGTGTACGGGTATCTGGCGGCCCGAAGCCACGAGAGGACGCCCTATTACCTGGTGCGGATCAGCGAGAGGCGGTTCGCCCTGGTGCTGTGCTTCGGGGCGGACGTGCCGGCGGAGGAGACCCACCGCATGGCCGAGGAGGTGCTAAAGGACCTGGCGGGGCACATGCGGCAGTCCTTTATCAGCCTGTCCGCCACATTCGGCGACCAGGTGACCACGCCCCGGGAGCTGAAGGGGCAGTATCAGCTGTGCCGGTACCGGCTCAACCACCGGTGGAAGTACAGCGCGGACGAGGTCATATTTGCCGGTGAGCAGTCGGAGACGGCCAACGACCCCGGGCCGGACATGCAGGGGATAGAGACGGACCTGAGAATGCTGCTGGAGATGGAAAACGAGGACATATATGTGGCGGCGGACGAGTACGCGGGGGCGCTGCTGGGCCGGATGCCCGCGGGGGAGATGCGGCTGGCCTGCCACTATGTGGTGGGGCAGATCGACCTGGCGCTTCAGGAGGGCGGGTCGTCGCTAAAGACGCTGGCGAGGGAAATGGACGCGCCGGTGATGGAGGATCTGTTGTCTCTGGAGCGGCAGGAGGACTGCAGGCGGTTCTGCCGGGACCTGATCGTGGCGGCCTATTCGGCCCTTCGCAGGCGGGACGCGGCGGGGGGAAAGGATCTGATGGAGCAGATACGAAGGTATATACGGGAGGGAGACCTGAAGACCGTACAGCTTCATTCGGTGGCCCAGCGGTTTTCCTACAGCCCCAATTACTTAAACCATGTGTTCAAGACCGCCACGGGGGTGACGATCCTTGAATACATCACCTCCTGCCGGATCGCCAGGGCCAAGGAGCTGATGGAGAGCACCGGCATGAACCTGGCGGAGATCGCCGAGGAGGTGGGCTACAGCCACGCCACCTACCTGTCCATCGTGTTCAAAAAGCAGGAGGGCATCACGCCCAAGCAGTATATGGGAAGGCATCGCCAATGAAACGCGCCAATACCAGCACCAGATCCATCCGCACGCGCATATTTGTGCGCACCAGCGCCGCCATGGTGCTGGTGATATTCTGCATGGTGTTTTTTATGCGGATGATGATGATCTCCAGGCTCCGGGCCGACCGGATCGAGATGAGCCTGATGGAGAACGAAAGCCAGCTGGGGAAGCTGGACAATTATCTGATGACGCTGATGGTCAAGACTGACTCCCTGTTTGTGAACCGGGACTTTCTGGAGCTGGTCAGCGCCATGCCCAAGGATCCGGTGGAGACTACCAAAAACCTGACGAACCTGAGAAATCTGATGGACGTGGCCATCTATTCCCTGCGGTATCCCGAGGTGAGCATCGCCGACTATCCCGGCGGGCAGGTGTACGCGTGCCTGTATTCCGCCAACGACAAGACCTATATCGACGGGGAGTTCATCCGGTCCTATGACGAGATCCGGGACGAGAGCTACGTGCAGGAGCTGATGACCCAGCGGCGCATGTTCAGCTGGAACGCGGACATGGCGCCCTATATCGGGGCGTATATCGCGTTCAACCGGAGGCTCTTGGAGTATGACAACCTGACGGACGTGGG
>CADAGW010000062.1 GCA_902787475.1 uncultured Eubacteriales bacterium | reverse complement strand
TAGAGGAAGGCCGCATCCTGTTTTACGGCATCCTGGACGGGGAAAGGCTGGCGGGATGCTGCTCCGTCTCAAGCACCTTTTCCACCTTCCAATACGCAAACTGCGGCGTATTCGAGGATTTCTATATCCTGCCGGAATACCGCCGCAAGGGTCTGGCCAGAAGGCTGGTGCGGTATGCGTTCCTTGATAGCGGCGTAGCCTCCCTCACGGTGGGGAGCGCCCAGTGCGACGAGGCCATGTACGCCTCTTTGGGCTTTTCCGTGCCGCTGGGAAGGCTCATGGCCATGGACGGGGAGCCGTAGGGCTACTTCTCTCCGGAAAACGCCTGGGCGTTCACGGTGTACACACCGCCCACCCGATCCATCCAGCCCATCTCCACGAACTCCCGGCGCACCAGGCAGTAGTCCTCATGGACAGTGGCAATGGTCTCGTTGACCTCCTTTTCCGTGTACGGGCGGCCCGGCTCAAAGCGGGAGAATATCTCCCGGAATATGATGACGCGCTTTTTCATCTGGGCGGGCAGGGTCCTGCAGTACCCGTCGGGCATAAAGGAGCGGATGACCTTTCTGCGGTACTGCTCCTCCCGTATCTTTTGGGCCTCGTCGCCGGCGTCCTCAAAGATCGTTTGGGCCAGCGTCCTGTCCAGCATGTCCCTGCGCAGGGAATACATGGTGTAATACTGCTCCCGCCGGGCGTCCACCAATCCGGCGGCCATCAGCTTTTTCATATGGAAGGACACCGTGGGGGCGGACAGCTGGAGACATTCGGAGAGAAGCTCCACATACATGTCCTTTTCCCGCAGGGCGGAGAGGATCTTCAGCCTCGTCTCGTCCGCCAGGGTCTTTAGCAGTGGCAGCGCGTTACTCATCCTCCGCCTCCAGTCCCCGCAGGGTGTCCATCGCCCACCGTATGGTGTCCGCCTTGACCTTCTGCCTGTCCTCCAAGTCGAAGTCGTCCCGCTTCCTGGCCTCCTCCGCCTGCTTCTCCATCAGTTTCACTGTATCTCCCAGCAGATCGGGCCGTATCCCTTCATGATCCACCTTGCCGATCATCTTGAGCATATCGCCCAGCATGCTGGCCTGCATGAGGCATATGGAATGCTGGCGCTCGTCCCCCGCTTCCTTCGTCCTGGCCGCGGCCTCCCGCATCTTCGCGGCCCGCTCGTCCAGAGCCGCGTTGTACTTTTCCAGTACGGACACAATCATCCCTCCGATTCATTTTGATATTCATCGAATCGGATTGTACAATCTATTTAGATATTTGTCAATATAATTTTGGATGGATATGGTGAATATTCCGTTAACCCTTGACGCTGCCCGCCAGCAGGCCCGACACGAAGTGCTTTTGGGCGAAGAAGAACACCACATAGATCGGCGCGCAGGCCACGAGAGTGGCGGCCATGAGCTGGTTCCAGTACACCTCGCCCTCCGTCCGGTAGGCGGTGAGGGCCAGCTGCACGGTCTTCATTTTGTCCCCCTGGGTCATCACCAGGGGCCAGGTGTACTCGTTCCAGGTGCCGGTGAATTTGAGAACGCCCAGAGACGCCAGCACCGGCCCGCTCAGGGGCAGATATATGGTGACGTACTGCCTGAACCGCCCGCACCCGTCGATCAGCGCCGCGTCGTCCAGCTCTCCGGGAAAGCCCATGTAGAACTGGCGGCAGAGAAACACGCCGAAGCTGCCCGCGATGTAGGGAAGGATCAGCCCGGCGTAGGTGTTCATTAGGCCCGTGCCCCCCTGCCCCATCCAGTCGTTGCCCCCCATGAGGGGCATGCGGCGTATGATGGTGAACACGGGGATCAGGGTGATCTGGGCGGGGATCATCATGCCCAGCAGGATCAGCACGAACAGCGGGCCCCGGCCCCGGAAGGGGATGCGGGCGAACACAAAGCCGGACATGGAGTTGATAAACAGGCTGATGACCACGGTGACGGCGGTGACGAAGGCGGTGTTGAGCAGATACCGGCCCCAGCTGCCCGCCCGCATGGCGTCGGCGTAGTTTGAAAACATCAGCTTGGCCGGCAGGATCACCGGCTGGGAGGCGTAGATCTCCGGCATGGTCTGAAGGGACATGGACACGGTCATGAGAAACGGCAGGCCCATCATAATGGCCAGCGCGGCGACAAACACGCCCCGGAGTATGGGAAAGAGCCTTTCGCCCCGGATCTTTTTCTTCATGGCTCCCTCCTATTCCGCCGCCCGGTTCATGCGGTAATTAAGCATGGTGACCTGGAACACCACCGCGAGCAGCACCACCGACACCGCCGAGGCGTAGCCCATCTTAAACTCCGTAAAGCCCCGCTGGTAGATCTGGTGCACCAGGGTGGTGGTGGCGTTCAGCGGCCCGCCGCCGGTGGTCACCGCCACCAGCTCGAAGGTCTTAAAGGACTCCACCGTGGTGGTCACCAGCACGAAAAACGCCACCGGCCGCACCATGGGCATGGTGATGTGGATCAGCTTTCGCCACTCCCCCGCCCCCTCCACCGTGGCGGCCTCGTATATGTCCTCGGGTATGGACTGCATACCGGCCAGATATATGAGCATACAGTACCCGATGTTCTTCCACACATTCACAAATATAAGGCACCCCAGGGCCATTCCCGGGTCGAACAGCCAGCTTTTCACCGGCAGATGGAGAAAGCGAAGCAGCTTGTTCAAAAACCCGCTGGTGGGGTCGTACATCATGAGCCATATCATGCCCACCGCCGTAAGGGAGGTGGCGTATGGGAATATCATCAGCATCCGGATCCATTTGACGCCCCGCATCTGCCTGTTTAACGCCGCGGCGGTCAGAAAGCCCAGGGCGGTCAGCGTCACCACCGAGCACAGGGCGTATACGGCGGTGTTTTTTAGGGCCGCCACGAAGTTTTTGTCCTTGGGCAGGCGGGCGTAGTTTTTAAACCCCACCCACTTGGGATTGGGGGACAGGTTGTAGTCGGTGAAGCTGTAGTATACGTTCATCACCACGGGATAGAGCACGAACACCGTGAAAAACAGCAAAAACGGGGCCAGCATGAGCCATGCCGCCCGGGTGTCGCTTTTGCCATAGGGAGATCTCATTCGCCTGGTCAAGGAAAGCCTCCTGAAAAGGCCGGACGCGCCGCCATGGACGCGCCCGGCCCTGCCTTTGTGTCAGTTCATTTCAAATTCGATGGTCTCCTGGGCGTTTTGAAGGGCCGCGGCGGCGTCCGCGGTGCCAAAGAGCACGCTCTGGACAAGCTCGTTTCGCACGGTCTGGAACACGGTGCTCCACACCGCCCTGGGCATGCCGATGCCGTGCTCCACGCACTCGTACCGGGCTCCGTTCCAGGGATCCATGGCCAGGTATTCCTCCAGCAGGGACGCCCGGGTCACGGGTATGCGCACCATCTCGGCCCGCTTGAGGGTCGCTTCCCGGCTCAGGGCGAACTCGATGAAGGAGAACGCCTCGTCGGGGTGCTTGCAGTCCCGGCCGATAAAGAGCATGTTGCAGCCGCAGAAGGTGGCGGGGGTGCCGTTGTTGGGAGGCAGAGCGATGCCCACCTTGCCCGCGTAGGCCTCGTCCTGCAGCATGGTGGTCAGGGCGGCGTTGTTGATCAGGGTCATGGCCGCCTGGCCCTTGACGAAGGGGTTGGTGTCGGAGCTGGAATAGGGGATGTTCACGTCGGGCAGAAGGCCGGTGAGGAATTCGATGGCCTCCACCTTTTCGTCCCCCGTCATCACGGGATTGGAATCCTCGTCCATCCACCTGCCGCCGTTGCCGAACACGAACACGTCCAGCTCCACCAGATTGCCGCCCGCGGAGGGGAAGCAGAAGCCGGAGAAGGTGATCTCGTCGCCGTCCTTGACGGTGAGAGCCCGGGCCGCCTCGGCCAGCTCGTCCCAGGTGGTGGGCACGGAGAGGCCGGCCTCGTCCAACAGGTCCTTGCGGTAGGCGAACACGTAGGGAGTGGTGGAGTAGCCCAGGCCGTACACATGGCCCTTGTAGGTGCCGTTGGCCAGCACGGCGGGCAGTATGTCGTCCTTGCCCTCCCAGGCGTCAAAATAGGAGTCGATGGCCTGATAGTGGCCCTGCTCCACCCGGCCCGCCACGCTCAGAATGCCGTGGCCGATCAGGTCGGGGCCGCTGCCGGAGCCAAAGAGGGTGTTGAGCTTGGTGTCCATCTCGGAGCCGATGCCCACCTCGTCCAGGATGATGTGGATGTCGTCATGCTCCGCCTCGAATTCGGAGATGCACCACTCCCAGAAGGCGTGCTCCGCCGGATCCGTGCCGATGCGCTGAAGGGTCAATTCGATTTTTTCTCCCTCCGCCGCCGCCGCGCAGGCGCCAAGACAAAGTATGAGGGTCAGTACCAGTACCAGAGCCTTTTTCATGATCGATCCTCCTTCGCTTTGCGTATCTCCCCGGCGCCTATCGCCGGTTTTTCGACAAGCACAGTATACTGTATCCCGCATCCGGATGCAATAAAAACCTTTTCCTGTCCTGATATTTTGTACGGATTTGTGCAAACGCCCCGAAAATCCTGCAAAACGGCGACAACATAATGTGTCCGCCAAGGACGGCGGACACACCTTGTTACTTACCCCTGCCCGCTCTCTCCCGGCGCATGGCACGGGTGAGCGCGCTTTTTTCTTCCTGTTTTTTCCTCTCGGTCTCCCCGGCGCTTCCCGAATAGCGGGCTTCCCTTTTGAGGGCAAGGTACTGCCCCAGGCGTTTGGGCGAGATATCGCCCGCCTCCAGGGCCCGGCGCACCGCGCAGCCCGGTTCGCTCTGGTGCCCGCAGTTCCGAAACCGGCAGGCCTTTTCCAGCGCCTCTATCTCCGGAAAGGCTTCTCCCAGGCCCGTGCTCACGTCCCACATGCCCATTTCCCGCATTCCGGGGGTGTCCATGAGCATCGCGCCGCCGGGCAGGAACAACAGCTGGCGGTATGTGGTGGTGTGGCTGCCCTTGGAGGCGTCCACGCTGCGGGTGGCGTGGGTCCGCATCACGTCCTCACCCATGAGGTAATTGACCAGACTGCTCTTCCCCACGCCGGAGGAGCCCAGCAGGGCCGCGGTGATGCCGGGGCGAAGATACGCCGCCAGTTCGTCCATGCCTTCGCCGGTGACGGCGCTGACGCAGTGGACCCTCGCTCCCAGCCCTTCCGCCTGGGCCGCCCAGGGCCCGGGATCCGGGCATATGTCCTTTTTCGTCAGCAGGATCACCGGCTCCGCTCCGCTCTGCCGGGTCAGGGTCAGATATCTTTCCAGTCTCTCCACCCTGAAATCCCGGTTGAGGGAGGTCATGATGAACACATAATCCATATTGGCCGCCACGGCCTGCGCGCCCTTGTCCCGCCCGACGGTGGGATCCCGGCGCTCAAAGAGGGTGCGACGGGGCAAAAGCGCCTCCATCAGCATCTCTCCGCCCGGCAGAGGCCGTGCCCTTACGAAATCTCCCACGGTGGGCAAAACGGGCCATTGTCCCTTGAGGATCCCCAGGGCGGCGCCGTCCCGGCCCATCAGTTCAAACCGGTTCCTGTGCGCCGCCGTCACGCGGCACACGTTTTCGGGGTCTGTCCCCCGATATCCCATAGCGTATATATCCATTGTATCCTTCTTTCTCATTTCTGTATGGTACGGTTCTTACCTGTATCTCACAAAACATAACGGCGTCTTTCATACACCATTCCTCCTTTCATACTCCAAAAAGGGCGCAAAAAACCGCGGGGCAGACCAAAAGCCGCCTCCGCGGCGCGCAGAGACGATCGTGGCAGCCCAAAGATCCTACGTGGCCCCTACCCTCGCCGTATCTTTCATAAAACAACACCTCCGTCCTTTCAGGATGCGACATATTTTAACACGTTTTGTCCCTTTCCGTCAAGGCACACATGATGTATAATATGGTCATACCACCATACGGGAGGCGATCTTATGGGTATTCCGACCCCTCACAACACCGCCAAATACGGCGACTTCGCGCCCACCGTGCTCATGCCCGGTGATCCGCTCCGCTCCAAGTTCATCGCCGAGCACTTCCTCACCGACGCCGTGCTGGTGAACAACGTCCGCGGCGTGCAGGGCTACACGGGCCTGTACAACGGCAAGCGGGTGTCTGTGATGGCCTCCGGCATGGGCATGCCCTCCATCGGCATCTACTCCTATGAGCTGTATCATTTCTACGGCGTGGAGAACATCATCCGCATCGGCTCCGCCGGCATGATCAGCCAGAGCCTGAAGGTGGGCAGCGTGGTGGCCGCCATGTCCGCCTACACCAACTCCGCCTTTGGCCGGCAGTACGGCTTTGACGGCCAGCTGGCCCCCGCCTGCTCCTTCGAGCTGCTGGAAAAGGCCGTGGCCGAGGCCCGCAAGCTGAACGTGCCCATGGCAGTGGGCTCCATATTCTCCTCCGACACCTTCTACGCCGAGGGGCCCTCCAACGCCGCGCTGTCCAATCTGGGCGTGCTGGCGGTGGAGATGGAAGCCGCCGCGCTGTACTTAAATGCCGCCGCCGCCGGCAAGAAGGCCCTGGCGCTTTTGACCATATCCGACAACCCCGCCACCGGCGAGGGGCTCACCGCCCAGCAGAGACAGGAGACCTTCACCGACATGATGAAAATCGCCCTGGAAATCGCGTAGGGGGCGTGCAGATGCGTTTCACCGACTACATTTGGGACTTCGACGGCACCCTGTTCGACTCCTATCCGACCATGACACGGGGCATGGTGGAGGCCCTCGCCCGCTTCGGCATCACCGCGCCCTACGGCGAGGTGCTCTTCCACATGAAGCGCTCCGTGGGAAAGTGCTGCGCCCACTACGCCCGGGGACTCAGCGTGGAGCCCCAGGCCATATCCGACATGTTCCAGACCACCCGGCAGGACAGGCACACGCCCCTCTACCCCGGGGCCAGGGAGATGTGCCTGGCCGTGGTCCAAAACGGCGGGCGGAATTTCCTCTATTCCCACCGGGACGAGACCGCCTGGGCTTCACTCAAGGAAAACGGGCTGATGGAGGCCTTCACCGGCGGGATCATCTCCACCGACGCCTTCCCCGCCAAGCCCGCGCCGGACGCCCTCAACCACCTGTGCGCCGCCTACGGCATTGACCGGGAGACGGCGTTGATGGTGGGAGACAGGGACATAGACCTGCTGGCCGGGCAGAACGCCGGCATACACGGCGCGCTGTTTGACCCGGAGGGCTTCTACCGGGACTTTGCCGCCCCCCTCCGGGCGGAAAGCTACAAAGAGCTGATGGCCCTCTGCCAAATCCAATAAGACGCAAAACGCCTCCTTTGCGGGGGCGTTTTTTGATATTTTACCCGATCGCCCTGTTTTTTTCAGAATCCTCTTGACGCGGAGCCCCTTTTCGGGTAATATGGACTTAATATAAACAAAGAGGAGTCTTGACCATGTTTGGACGCCGTCCCGATGGCCGCCGACTGCAGGGCGCGGATCCCATCGTTATGTTTACCCCCTACATCATGCCCACCCGGGTGGATTCCCAGGTGCTGATCCGGCTGAAAATGGACTTCGACAAGATGACCCAGTATATCCGGGAGCAGCGGGCCAAGGGTGTAAAGCTCACGTATATGGGCCTGATCCTGGCCGCCTTCGTGCGCACCGTATCCCAATACCCGGAAATGAACCGCTTCATTATGAACAAGCAGCTCTTCGCCCGCAACCACCTGTGCGTCAGTTTCGTGACCCTCAAGTCCGAGCCCAGCGGGGAATTGAAGGAGTCGCTGGTGAAGGTATCCTTCCACCCCAGCGAGACGGTGTATGAGGTGAACGAGCATTTGGAATATGCCATCGCCGCGAACCGGGCCCCCGCCCAGACCAACATCACCGACACCCTGGCCAGGGGCCTTATGGCCATCCCCGGCCTGGCCCAGGTGGTGGTGGCCCTGGCGCGGCTGCTGGACCGCTACGGCCTTCTGCCCCCCATCATCGCCAAGGCCAGTCCCTTCCACACCAGCATGTTCATCAGCAACATGGCCTCCATCGGCATGGGCGATATATACCACCACATATACAACTTCGGCACCACCAGCCTGTTCTTCGGCATGGGCAAGACCGAGGACGAGGTGCTCATGAACGCCGACGGCACCTGCCGCAGGCGGCGGGTGATGCCCATCGGCGCGGTGATCGACGAGCGCATCGCCGGCGGCGCGGAGTACGCCCGGGCCTTCGGCTTCCTCCAGCACTGCTTAAGCCACCCCGAGACGCTGGAAACGGCCCCGGAGACCGTGAAATTCGAGACCCCCTACAAGGATCAAAAGCGCCAGATCAACGCGAAGGACTAAACTTCATATTGCCATCGGCGCGGTCTTTTTGGCCGCGCCTTTTTTGCGTTTCAGAGGCCGTTTTGTACCACTCAGCGCAAAAGGGGTGACAAAAGGCCGCTGCCCGATTATACTGTATCCAGTGACCGGACACGAGCTTTTCAGGAAGGAGAGATCACATGCAGGTCAAGATCGAGATATCGCCGGAGCATACGCCTCCCCGGGCGGTGATCTATACGGACCGGATCACGCCGGAGATACAGAGGGCCCTGGACATACTGGGGGCCAAGGAAGCGCCTGTGCTGGCGGAGCGGAACGGGCGCACGTATCTGTTGGCCGGGCAGGACATCTACATGATCCGGGTGGAGGACAGGGAGACAAAGCTCTACACCCAAAAAGAAGAATTCAGCACCAGGAAGCGGCTGTACGAGCTTCTGGGTCAGCTGGGCGGCGGATGGATGCAGATCTCCAAATCCTGCGCCGTCAACCTGCACTGGGCCCAAAGCGTGGAGGCCGGGTTTGGAGGGAGCCTGCTCCTCAAGATGAAAAACGGGCTGTCCTGAAGGATCTTAAGGACTATCTGGGCATATAAGGAGGGAAGAGCCATGAAAAACGACACCATTTCCTTCGTCATCCAGCGCACCAAGGTCGCGGTGGCCATCGCCTCGTTTCTGTTTCTGCTGGGCCAATTGATCGCGGACGTGAACATGGGCGGGGCCTATTCCGCGTCGGATTACTCCGTCACGAAGATGGCGCTTGGCAGCGTCGGCATCGGGCTGGCCTTCGGCCTCCCCTGCGTCATATACACCCGGGAGAACCTGAGCCGCCCGGTGCAGATATCCATCCACCTGGCCACAGGGTGCGCCGTGATGCTGGCCATCGCCTTTTTCGTGGGCTGGATCCCCACGGACAGGGGCCTTCTGCCCTGCGCCCTGTCCATCGCGAGCATGCTGCTGACCTCCTTCGTCATCGCGTTCTTCACCTACCGCAGGCAAAAGAAGCTGGCAGAGAGGATCAACCGTCAGCTTGAGCAAAGGCGGGGATAAAGCGCCGCCGCGCCGCTATTGGATACAAAAACGGATCGCTCCGCCGGTATACCCATCGGCGAGGCGATCCGTTTTTTCCATTCACGTGTAAGGCAGGGACGCCGTTAGGGCTCGATCTTTTCCACCGTATACTCTGCGCCCTTGGTGTCCACCCGGATGCTCCTGATCACCACGTCCTCCACGGGCCTGTCATTGGCTCCGGTCTTGACGGCGGCGATCTCGTCCACCGTCTCCATGCCCTCGGTCACCCGGCCGAAGGCGGCGTAGTTGCCGTCCAGGTACAGCGCGTCGGCATGCATGATGAAGAACTGGCTCCCCGCGGAGTCCGGGACGCGGGTGCGGGCCATGGAGATGACGCCCCGCTCGTGGGACAGGGGATTGTCAAACCCGTTGGCCGCGAACTCGCCCCTGATGGCGTAGCCAGGGCCGCCGGTGCCGTTGCCCGCCGGGTCGCCGCCCTGGATCATGAACCCGGAAATGACCCGGTGGAAGGTGAGGCCGTCATAATAGCCGGAATTGGCCAGGTCGATAAAGTTGGCCACGGTGTTGGGGGCCATGTCGGGATAGAGCTCCAGTACGATGATCCCGCCGTTTTCCATCTCGATGGTGGCCACGGGACAGTCGTTTTCCTCCGCCCAGGCAAAGCCCATCATGACCGCCAGGCACAAAAGAACGCACAATGCTTTTTTCATCGTTTTCTCCTCCTGCTTGTTTTCCTCAGTATATCATGTTTTCCTCCCCTTTTCAAGCCGCATCATCCCTGAATTATGACACGGTTCGGTCATTTTTTCGACATTTTCCGCCGCTTATCCGTTGCATTTTCGCATATTTCCATGTATAATGAAGAAAAAACGGCAGCAAGGAGGCGGTATTGTGTCCTTTATACTCTCCTGCGAATCCACGGTGGATCTGCCCTATTCCTATGTGGAGAGCCGGCACATCCCCGTGTTGTTTTACGCCTACACCATTTCCGGCGTGGACTACCCCGACGACATGGGCCGGGATCCCCAGGCCCTCGCCCGCTTTTACGCCCATCTGGACGCGGGCGAGCTGCCCACCACCTCCCAGATCAACGAGGCCCAATATCTGGAATTCTTCGAGCCCCTGCTGGAGAAGGGCGACCTGATGCACCTGGTGTTCGGCTCCGGCATGACCGCCTCCATACACAACGCCCTCTCCGCCGCGGAGATCCTGCGGGAGAAATATCCCCACAGGACCCTGAAGGTCATCGACACCACCTGCTCCTCCTCCGGCTACGGCCTTCTCACCGACGTGGCCGCGGATCTGCGGGATGAGGGCAGGACCATGGAGGAGGTGGAGGCCTGGGTGCTCTCCCAGCGCAAAAACGTACACCATCAGTTCTTCTCCACCGACCTTACGTTCTTCCGCCGCAGCGGGCGGGTGTCCGGCTCCGCCGCCATGGTGGGGGCCATACTCAACATATGCCCCATCATGCGGCTCAACGACGAGGGCCGCATCATCGCCTACGACAAGGTACGGGGCCGCAAAAACGCCATACGCTACACTGTGGACACCATGGCCCGCCACGCCCAGGGCGGCGAAAGCTATAGCCAAAAGTGCTTCGTGTGCCACTCCAACTGCCTTGAGACGGCCCTGATGACCCGGGACGCCGTGGCCGCCCGCTTCCCCCACATACAGGGTCCCATCCGCGTATGCGACATCGGCACCATCATCGCCTCCCACTCCGGCCCCGGCACCGTGGCGGTGTTCTTCTTCGGCGATGAGCGGGAGCCGGGCTGACCCCTATCCTGCGCCCTTCCCCGTCGGGAGGGCGTTTTTCATTTCCATTCTTTTCTTAAGTTTAATAACTCCCCCTTCCCTCTCCGTTGCGCAAAATCCATTTTCGTAGTATAATTAGGGTTGAGTATTTCCGCCCACGCGGATATGGGAGGCCAAAATGCTGGATTTTCTTCGCAAACTCCTCGGTGGCTCCAATGACCACGAGATCAAGCGGCTCATGGGCACCGTAAAACAAATCAACGCTCTGGAAAGCAAATATCAGGCCATGTCGGACGGGGAACTGCGGGACCAGACCCGCCTGTTCCGGGAAAGGATCCAAAATGGCGAGACGCTGGACGCCCTGCTCCCCGAGGCCTACGCGGTGTGCCGGGAGGGCGCCCGCCGGGCCATTGGCCAGCGGGCCTTCGACGTGCAGCTGCTGGGCGCCATCGTGCTGCACCAGGGCCGCATCGCCGAGATGCGCACCGGCGAGGGCAAGACCCTCACCGCCGCCTTCCCCGCCTATCTCAACGCCCTCACCGGCCAGGGCGTGCACATCGTCACTGTCAACGACTACCTGGCCCGCTTCCAGGGAGAGTGGATGGGCAAGGTGTACCGCTTCCTGGGCATGGAGGTGGGCCTGATCCTCCACGACATGGACAGCCGGACCCGGCAGGCGTCCTACGCCGCCGACATCACCTACGCCACCAACAACGAGCTGGGGTTTGACTACCTGAGGGACAACATGGCCGCCTACAAGGAGCGGATGGTCCAAAGGGAGCTGAACTTCGCCATCGTGGACGAGGTGGACTCCATCCTGATCGACGAGGCCAGAACGCCCCTGATCATATCCGGCGCGGGCGATAAGTCCACCGAGATGTACGAGCGGGCGGACCGGTTCGTGGCGCGCCTTCGCGAGGGCGAGGACAACGACTTTATCCGGGACGAAAAGCAAAAGACCATCCACCTGACCGAGGCGGGCGCCAAAAAGGCCGAACAGTTCTTCGGCATCGACAACCTGTCCGACATTGAGAACACGGAGATCCACCACCACGTGCTCCAAGCCCTCAAAGCCAACGTGATGATGCACCGGGACGTGGACTACGTGGTCAAGGACGGCCAGGTGGTGATCGTGGACGAGTTCACAGGCCGCCTTATGACCGGCCGCCGCTATTCCGAGGGCCTTCACCAGGCCATAGAGGCCAAGGAGCACGTGAAGGTGGAGCGGGAGAGCAAGACCCTGGCCACCATCACCTTCCAGAATTATTTCCGCAGGTACCATAAGCTCTCCGGCATGACCGGTACGGCCAAGACGGAGGAGGAGGAGTTTAAGGGCATCTACCGGCTGGACGTGGTAACCATACCCACCAACCGGCCCATGATCCGCGTGGACATGAACGACAGCGTGTACACCACCCAGAAGGGCAAGTTCGGCGCCGTGGTGGAAGAGGTAGTCAAGCGCCACGCCACCGGTCAGCCCGTGCTGGTGGGCACCGTGTCGGTGGAAAAGAGCGAGCTGGTGAGCCGCATGCTCTCGCTCAGGGGCGTAGACCACGTGGTCCTGAACGCCAAGCACCACGAGCGGGAGGCCGAGATCGTGGCCCAGGCCGGCAAAAAGGGCGCGGTCACCATCGCCACCAACATGGCCGGCCGCGGCACAGACATACTGCTGGGCGGCAACGCGGAATTCATGGCCCGGCTCAAGATGCGCCAGGCGGGATACGAGGATACCATCATCGAAGAGGCCATGGGCCACGCCGAGGACGTGCCCGAGGAGATTCTCGCCGCCCGCAGGGAATACGAGCAGTACTATTCCGACTTTAAGAAGGTCACCGACAGGGAGCACGACGAGGTGGTGGGCCTTGGGGGCCTGCACATCATCGGCACCGAGCGGCATGAGTCCAGGCGCATAGACAATCAGCTACGCGGCCGGGCGGGCCGACAGGGCGACCCCGGCTCCTCCCAGTTCTTCATCTCCCTGGAGGACGATCTGATGCGGCTGTTCGGCTCCGACCGGATCCAGCCCATGATCCAGCGGCTGGGTCTAAAGGAGGGCGACGCCATAGAGTACGGCCTGCTCTCCAAGCAGATCGAGAACGCCCAGAAGCGGGTGGAGGGCCGAAACTTCAGCATCCGCAAGAGCGTGCTGCAGTTCGACGACGTGATGAACCAGCAGCGCACGGTGATCTACGCCCAGCGGCAGGAGGTATTAAAGGGCGGCGACATGGCCCAGCGCATAAAGGACATGCGGGAGGCCCTGCTGGGCGAGGAGATCGCCCGGTGCACCGCGGACGAACACCACAACGAAAACTGGGACATCGCGTCCCTGTCCGAGTCCCTGGAGCGGATATGCCTGATGCCCGGCACGGTGAAGGAAGAGATGAACCGGCTGGGCGACGCGGTGGACTCCACCGACGGGCTCATATACCGCAATACCGTCACCCGGGATCAGCTGAAGGATGCCCTGCTCGCCCGGTCTCTGGACTTCTACGCCCAGCGGGAGAAGGCCCTCACCGAGATGGGCATCAACATGCGGGAGTTCGAGCGGGTGGCCATCCTCTCCTCCGTGGACCGCAGGTGGATGGATCACATCGACGCCATGGATCAGCTGCGGGACGGCATAGGTCTCAGGGCCTACGCCCAGCGGGATCCCATCGTGGAATACCGGCTGGAAGGCGCGGCCATGTATGACGAGATGGTCCGCCTGATCCAGGAGGACACCCTGCGCCGCCTGTACTACGCCGTGCTGGTGCGCCAGCCCGAGCGCCGGGAGGAGGCCAAGCCCATATCCGAAAGTCACGGCCCCGCCCAGGCCCCCAAAAAGATCGTGAAGGGCGGTCCCAAGGTGGGCCGCAACGACCC
>CADAGW010000061.1 GCA_902787475.1 uncultured Eubacteriales bacterium | reverse complement strand
AAAGCGACCATTGCGAATTGAGGACCGAACGAAGGCACCCGCCAGTGGCGGAAAAGTGCCGGAGAGAGCCCAATGAGCAAGGGAGCTTTTGAATATACGGATTCCAAAAGCGACCATTGCGAATTGAGGAAGCAGCCCTCAGCGTCTCCCCCGCCTCCCCTCGTTTTCCTCGTCTCCCCTCGTCTCCCCCGCCTCCCTTATATAGCAAGGACTGCCGGAGTGAGCGGCAGTCCAGGGAGTATGGGATCAGAGAAGGGAGCGGGCCTTGTCCAGGGCGGAGAAGATCTGGTCGGGCAGGTCGCCGGCGTCCACGGGGCCGGACTGGCCGCGGAGAAGCTCGGTGAGCTGGGACACGGGCTCGTAGATGGGGGTCAGGGCCAGATTGCCGATGGAGCCCTTCAGGGCGTGGGCGGCCTCGAAGGCGGCCTTGGCGTCCCCGGCGTCCAGGGCGGAGCGGAGGGCGTCGAAATTCTTGTCCGCCAGGCCCATGCCCACCAGTCTCAGGTAAAAGGCTTCATTATTGAAACAGCGTCCCAGGCCCTCCTGGGTATTGGCTCCATAGTCTTTCAGGGCATCCACAGTCAGCATGGGGAACCTCCTTATGGTTTATTCAGCAGCTTTTCCTCAAAGGCGGCGGCGTCCAGGGGCCGGGAGAAGTAGTATCCCTGCACCACGTCGCAGCCCACCTGCTTCATGAGCTGATATTGCTGTTCGTCCTCCACGCCCTCCACGATGGCGGGCACGCCCAGGCACTGGGCCATATTCACTACCAGCTCCACCATGCGGTATCCCGTTCCGCTCTTGAGCAGGTTCTGGACGAATTTCATGTCGATCTTCAGGGCATCTACGGGCATGAGGCAGAGCATATTCAGGGACGAATAGCCCGACCCGAAATCGTCCATCTCGATCATGAACCCGGCCTGCCTGAGGTCCCTGACCGTGTTCATCATCTGATCCATGTTCTGGGAGTAGGCGGACTCCGTGACCTCCAGCATCAGATCCTTGACGGATATGCCGCTCTCCTGGACGATGGTGAGGAGCCGATGGATCTGGGCGGCGGCGCTCTTCCATACGTAGTCGTCCAGCTTGAGGATGAGGCCGTTTTCCTCGAACAGGGGAATAAAGGCGCCGGGGCTTATGAACCCCATCTCCGGATGGATCCAGCGCACCAGGGCCTCGGCGCTGGTCAGTACCGGCTTGTCGCCCCTGATGTTGTATTTGGGCTGGTAGTGCACCACGAACTGCTTTTCCCGAAGGGCCGTGTCCATGTCGGCGATGAGCCGGTCCTCGTAGAGCTCCCTCTGGTGGAGGGCGTCGTCGTAGATGAGGATGTCCTGGGTGTATGTGCCCCTGAGGCTGTTGCAGGCCGAGCGGGCGGCGTCGGCGTACCACTCGATGCCCTTGTCCACGTCCACATGCTTATATACGCCCATGCGCACCCGGACCCGGGCCTGGCCGGCGGCGTTTTGGACACTGTCCCGCACCAGGGCGTAGAGGGATTCGTAGTCGTCGGAATGGTCGATCAATACGAAAAACTGGTCCGCGCTGCCCCGGCAGCCGATGCCAAAGTGCCTGCCCAGCACACTGCGCACGCCCTCCGCCACGGCCACGAGCATCTCGTCGCCGAAGGCCTTGCCGTATACCTCGTTGATGAGCCGGAAATGGTCGATGTCCAGGGCCAGCATGTCCTTTTCGGCGCAGCCCGGCTCGTCCATCAGGCGGCGGGAGTATTGATAGAAGAAGGAGCGGTTGTACAGGTTGGTCAGCTCGTCGTGCTCCACGTCCTGTATGATCTGCCGGTCCTCCACGAACTCTATGATCCGCTGGGCCCGGGCCAGTATGATCTCGGGCATGTCGTAGGGCTTGGTGATAAAGTCCACCGCGCCCAGGCGCAGGGTGTCCAGCTCCGCGTCCTTGTCGGAGGTCAGCACGATGACGGGCACCTGGCGAAGCTCGTCGTCGGCCTCCACCACCCGCAGAAACTCGATGCCGTTCATGTGGGGCATGTTGATGTCCAGCATGATCAGGGAGATATGCTTGCGGTTGGCCTGGAGCACATCCAGGCCCTCCTGGCCGTCCTCGGCGTAGAGTACATCAAAGTTGCTGCTGAGGATAAAGCCCAACAGCTCCCGATTGACCGCTTCGTCCTCCACCACCAGTACGGTACGATGAGAATTTCCCCGGATCAACTCGTCGGTATTCATGCCATCCCTGCTCCTAACCTTCTGTGCTGTGCCTCCCGGTACATATGGTATCATAGTATACAACAGAGTCCTTTGTCAAGTCCTTTTGGGTGAATCCCTTCACTCAAAAAACGCCAAGCCGCCATATCCTTGCCTTTTTACCTGGTAGAGGGCGCTGTCCGCGTCCTTGAAGATGTCGCCCTGCGGGTGCTCCCGGTCGCCGAAGGCCACGCCCACGCTGATGGAGATGGGCGGCAGGCCGTCCTCGCCCCGGCCCAGCTTTTCATTGGCCCGGGCGATCTTGTCGCTGACCAGCTGGCGTATCTTGCTGGACACCCGCATCATCACCACGCAGAACTCGTCGCCGCCGATACGGCTGACGAAGTCCTCGGAGCGGAAGCTGTCCATGAGCACCTGGGCCACCTTAATCAGCACCCGGTCCCCCACGTCGTGGCCGTAGGTATCGTTGAAGCGCTTGAACTTGTCCACGTCCACATACAGCACGCCCACGCCGCTCTCGTCCAGGGTGCGGCGCATGGTGTCGAAGGCGGTGCGGTTGTGAACGCCGGTCAGAGAATCGTGGGTGGCGGAATAGGTGAGCTTTTCGGTGCTCTCGGCGTGCTGCTCGTACATCTCGTTGTAGGTCCTGGCCAGAAAGCGCATCTCGTAGGCGCCGTTCACCGGGATCTGCTGGTGGGCCCGGATCCGATCCACGCTCTTGGTAAGGGGCAGGGCCACCAGGAAGTAGGCGAGCGCCATATAGAGAAGCAAAAACGCGATCATGGCCAGCATGAGGATCCGCTGCCTCTGAAGGATGCCGCTGGTGGCGTTCATGGCCCGGGTCTGCTTGGACTGGGTGTCGTCTACCAGGGCGTCGATGCTGCTGCCCACGTTTTCCCGGATGAGGTCCTTACTCTTTTGATATGATTCGCCGAAGAGAAGGTCGATCACCACGTCCCGCTGGGCCTTGGGGTCCAGGGAGAGGTGCTCGTCGGAGAGGCGCGCGGCCTGTATGCCCACGGGCAGAGAGACCACGTCCAGGCCGTAGACCTCCGCGGCCAAGCGCATGGCGTAGAACTCCTGCTCCATCAGGGCGTTTGAGCAGGTGAGGGCCTCCGCCAGATAGCGGTAGGAATCCGCCTCCACCAGGTACTCTTCGATTTGTTCCACGGCCAGCTCCCGGCGGCGGGTGATCTCCACCTCGTCGGAATAATTGCGGGCGTGGGCCGCGTCACCGGTCAGGGCAAACAGGCGGCACTCCTCGGAGAGGTAGTCCGACCCGTTCTGAAACTGATCCGCCGCGTGCTGGCAGGCGATGTACCTGTCGCTGGCGGACCGGACTCCCATGAAGCTGTCCACGGCTTCATAGGTGGCCATCAGCAGTACCGCGGCGATCACCGCGGCCACCGCCATGATGGCGAAATTCATGGTGGTGATCCGTATGCCCGTGCTTTTTTCCATGTTTTTATCCTGCTGATTGTCCATAATCTTCATCAAATCCGTTTGATCAGGGTCTCGGGACTGACCGCGTAGAGAAGGGCGGTGTCCCTGGTGATCACGCCGGCGCGGCAGAGCCTCTGAAGCTCCGCGTCCATGGACAGCATGCCCTGCCCCGCGCCGCCGAATATGGCGTTGTCGATCTGGTGGGTGCGGCCGTCCCGGATCAGGTTCTGAACGGCGGGATTGACTGTCATGACCTCAAACACGGCCATTTGGCCCCCGTCCTTTTTGGGCACCAGCCGCTGGGACACCACGGCCCGGAGGACCATGGAGATCTGTATGCGCACCTGGGCCTGCTGCTCCGCCGGGAAGGTGTCGAGAATTCTGTCCACCGTCTTGGCCGCGCCGGTGGTGTGCAGGGAGGAAAGGAGCAGATGCCCCGTCTCCGCCGCGGTGATGGCGGTGCGGATGGTCTCCAGGTCCCGCATCTCCCCCAGCATGATCACGTCGGGGGCCTGGCGAAGGGCCGCCCTCAGGGCCCGGGCGAAGGTGGGCGCGTCGTTGGGCACGTCCCGCTGGCTCACCAGGCACCGGTCGTGGTGATGGATGTACTCTATGGGGTCCTCTATGGTCACGATGTGGCCGGCCCGGGTGTGGTTGATCCGATCCACCAGGCAGGCCAGGGTGGTGCTCTTGCCGCTGCCCGCCGGGCCGGTGACAAGGATCATGCCGTTTCTGTGCTTGGACAGCTCCATGATCATGTCCGGGATGCCCAGCTGCTTGGGGTCGGGCAGTCCGAAGGCCACCATGCGGCAGGTGGCCGCCACGGTGCCCCGCTGGTAGTAGGCGTTGCAGCGGAATCGGCTGAGGCCCGGCAGGGCGAAGGAGAAGTCGTCGTCTCCGTCGTCGGTGAGCTTGTCAAAGCTGCGGCCCGCCAGAGCGTAGGCCTGTCTGACCAGCTCGTCGGTCTCGTTGGGCTTTACGATGCCCTCGGTCAGGGGGATCATCTCGCCCTTGACCTTGCAGGTCACCCTGGCGCCGGGGACGATAAATATATCCGAGCCCGACAGATCAAACGCCTTTTGAAGCAGTTCTTTTAATTCCATACGTCCTCCGTTACCGCGGCCAGGCGGTGCATTGTCCAGACGAACCTGTCTCCCCCGTCCGTCAGGCGCACCTGACAGGTGAGGGTGCGGTATCCGTCGGTCTCGGTCCATGTGACCAAGTCCCCGTCCATACTCATACCGGCGGGCAGGTTTTTGCGTACCGCGTCAAGGTATTCTTCCCTCGTGCCCTCTCCGCCGTAGAGAGAGAGCACCGCGTCCAGCGCGGACAGGGACCGCTCTGCCCGGTCATAAAGCTCGTAGTCCGCCCGGATCACTTCCGCGCTCCGCTGGCTCAGCTTTTGCCCGCTGCGGGCGTTCATGAGGGAGACTATGCCCAGCACGCTCATGGTGAGGATCACCACGATGAGGATCAGGGACGCCGCGCCGGGCCCAAAGGAGATCCTGCTCTTTTTGTTCATTGTTCCGCCCCCTTGTAGCGCGTCACGGGAAGGGTGAAGAGCACCTGGTCGGTGGGCCGGGGATCGTCCGGATCATGGACGGCGTAAAAGGCGCTGACCTGGCCCTTCCAAAGCGTGCCCGCGTCGGTCTGCTCCGTTTCCGCTTCCACGTAGAGGCTGTAATTGCCGTAGGATCTGCTCCACGCGCCGTGGGAGAGCACGTAGCCCTCGGCCTTAAGATATTCCCCGGCGTCCTCCGCCGCGTAGAGGGCCTCCGCCACGTTCTGGGCCTGGGCCAAAGCCTCGGTTTCCGCCGCCGACTTCTCGGTGACGCTGCGGGCGGTGGCGAACACCTTCACCAGCACCGTGGCGGAGAGCATAAAGAACAGCACGGCGATGAGGATCTCCACCAGCAGAAGATTGGTTGTATGTTTTTTGTTCATATCGTTCTCCTTACCGTCTTCGCCCTATCGCTGGGCCGCGCACCGGAGGGCGACGACCACCTGGTGCTCCTCGCCGTTTTCATCCGTGAAGCGGATCACCACGCTCTGCCCGTCCACATCCGCCTGCATGCTCTCCATGGGGCACACGGCGGTGGCCAGGTCGTGGTCAAAGCCCAGCTCCTCCTCGGAAAACTGCTCCCAGAGCTGGCCGTCCATGGAATACAGCCAGGTGACGTACCTGACGCCCTCGATCTCCTCCCGAAGGGCCACGGCCTCTGTCCCCCCGCGCTCCTCCACCGACACGGCGTTTTCCCCGTCGGCGTAGCGGATCATGCTGCGAAGGTAGGCCCCGGCGGCCCGGCGGTCGTTGGTGAACTGGTTTTTGTCCACCGCGCCCCGATACATCTGGGCCCCCAGCAGCACGAGAAGGGTGGACATGAGGGCGAATATGCCCAGCAGCAGGAACACGAACACGCCCTGCATGCTGTGCATGACCCGATTTTCCTTCTTCATCTATCGCTGACCTCCACTTCCGTCACGTAGATCTCCGGCATCAGATTGGACGCGAAGGCGTCATAGGTCACCATATACCGCTCCTGGTCGTAGGCCAGGCCGTAGTTGTCCCGGAGGTAGTCAAGGGACTGGGGATAGGCCCCCTCCACCGCGTAGCAGGTGAGCACCGCGTTGTGGATGGCGTCCTGTACAAACTGGGTCTGGGCCTGATCGTTGGCCCGGCCCACACGGGACACCAGCAGCCACACGCACACCAGCGCCGCAGCCATCAGGGCCACTACTGCGATTTCTTTTTTACGGATCAACGTACACCGCCTCCTTTCCGCTCATCGCTCTGACGTCAGATCATGCTGGTCAGAAGACCGGCCATGGGCAGCATCACAGCCAGAAGGATGGCGCCGATGACGATGGACAAAAGGGCGATCAGGGTGGGCTCGATGATGGCCACGAGACGGGAAATGTCCGTCTCCACCTGCTCCTCGTACATGTCGGCCAGCTTGGCCATCACCTGATCCTCCCGGCCCGCGGCCACGCCCATGCGGATCATGCGGTCGTGGAGGCCCTCGAACAGATGGGACCGGCTGACGGCGTCGGCAAAGGCCTCGCCCTTGTCAAGATCCTGGCGGATGCCCTCCACCCGCTTGGAGGCTTCGGTGTCGGAGAGGATGCCGGGGATGAGCCGGAAGGCCTCGCCGGTGGGGAAGCCGCTGGAGAGCATCATGGACAGTACGCTGGCCACACGGGAGGAGGCCAGCTTCATGGACAGGCGGCCAAAGGGCGGGAACAGGCGTCTGAGGATGGAGAGCACCTTTTCCCGGGCGGAGGTGCGAAGGAGGATGGCGCAGACGAGCACAGCCACAAGCACCAGGGCCACCACGGCCAGCACCACCCAGCCGATGACGGAGCCCACCCGCATGAGGGACGAGCCGGTGCCGTTCATGGCCACGCCCATGCCGGAGAGGACGCGCCTAAATACAGGCAGCACCTTCCAGAGCATCACGCCGATGATCAGAACCAGCATGACCCCCAGCACCAGGGGATAGGTCACGGCGCTGGTGACGGCGGAGCGGATCCGCTCCTCACGGGTGTAGTATTCGGAGAGGTTGTTCATCACGCTCTCCAGTTGGCCGGTCTCCTCGCCGATGCCCACCATCTCGGTCATATATTCGGGCCAGCGGCTGTCCCGCTTGAGGGCCTGATAAAGGGAACCGGTTTCATTCACCGCCTGGCTCGCGGCCTGGTACATGTCGGCGTGCTCGGTGCCCTTGGTGGTCTGGGCCAGGGTCTCCATGCCGTCGTAGAGGGGCAGGCCGGCGCTCAGGATCAGCGCCACCTGGCTGGCAAAGCTGGACAGTTCCGCGGATGAGATCTTACCCTTCTTGGCAGCGGTCATGTGTATATCCTCCCTTTATATTTTCAATACATCCGTTCGATCTGATACTTTTTCGCGTTCAGGGCCCCGATGGCCGCCGTGGGATCGAAGAAGATCTCCTCCCCGTTGACGATGGCCACCGTCCAGGAGTGGTAATACTTGTCGGCGTAGCCTATGACCAGCCGGGCGGGAATGCCCTGCACCCGGAGCATGCACACCGTGACGGCGGACAGGTCCTGGCACACGCCGGCCCGCCGCTCGAAGGTGGGGTCCACCTCCGGCAGGGTGCCGGAGGCGATGGTCTTGGCCCGGACGAAATCGTAGCTGAACTCGTCCTTTAAGAACTGGGTCACGGTGTCGTATATCTTCTGTACGTCCTCTACCCCCTCGGTCATTTCGTCGGACGCCTTGACCGTGACGGAGTCCTTGTCGTAGAGAACGTACTGATTGGGCACAAGGTAGGCCGCGTTCTCGTCCACCAGCTTGGCCTTTAAGGTCACCTTGCCGCCGGAGGAATATTTGTTGCCGGAGGCGTTTTCAAACAGGGCGATGTCGTAGGTGCCGGAGCCCAGCTGCAGGGGGAACGCCTCGTACTCGCCCTCGCTGTTGAGGTCGTACATGAACTGGGTCTTGTCCCTGCTGATCCTCAGCTTCAGCTTTTTGTTGGTGGGCTGGGAGGTGCATACCATCACGTAGCCGTCCTCCATGTGGCTGTAGTCCACCACCATCTTGCCGTTGATCTCCACGTCGTCTCCCGGGCTCTCCGGCCATACCGCGTCCTCGGAATTGGCCAGGGCCGACACCGCCATGACCGCGCACAGCGCCAGCAGGAGCAGCGCCGCCTTCCATGTGATGGGGCTGTGTCTATCCATTCGCCAGGACCTCCCTTTGTATTTCGATATAAGCTTGCGTTATGCCCCGCGTCAGTAGCGGAGCCTTACCTCGTCGATGGGATCCCCTCGTTCGTTTAAGAACACCACGGTCCAGTCCGGGTCGTCTCCTGTGATCAGACCCTCCACGGGGCCGGACTGGCTGAACTCCACCTGGTCAAAGTGGACGGTGCCGCTCATGCTCATGAGCACCGCGTACTTGGCGTCGCCGCCCAGGATCAGGTCAAATGCGAGCCTGTCGCCCGCGCCGGGGGTTCGGGTGGGCATCTCCCCGTCCTGGCCGGTCCACTGAAGGCCCGAGCGGGTGTATACAAGGCCGCTCACGCCGTAGTCCCCGCCCATTTTGGGCGACCAGCCGTCCCGACGGGTGATGGGCAGGCTGTCGATCCTGCCGTCGTCGGCGGTAAAGAAGCCCGCGTCCACGGTGACCTGGTAGTCTCCGTCAAAGGAGAGGGAACGGTCAAGGGACGCCTCCAGGCACACGCCGCTTCCCCATTTGAGGCCCTGCAATTCCCCTTCTGTCATGGGCCGGACCCGGACGCAGGTCATGTCCTGCGCGTCTATGGTCTGGATCACCCTGCCGCCCTCATAGAGGAGCATCTTCCCCTTGCCCGGGGATATGTCCTCCCGGGGCAGATAGACGCACAATACGTCGCAGAACAGCCGGCCCTGAAGGGCCGCGGCGCTGCCGCCCACGGAGGAGGTGGGATACACGAGCATGTAGCCCATATTCTCGCCAAGGTCCACCGCCGCCTTGCCCGGGTAGGGCCGCTCCGGGCCGGTGCCCTCTGTCCACACCGCGGCGCGGGCGCTTCCCATCAGCGACAGGATCAGTATCGCCGAGAGCCATTTTTTCAATTGAAGGATTCTCCTTCCCGGATCCTGCGGCACACCACCACGAAGCGCCCGTTTTTCTGATACAGGGACGAGCAGGTGGTGAGCGTCAGGAATTCGTCTCCAAATTCTCCGCCTATGCCGGTGTCGTATACCTGGTTGGCGGCGATGTCGCTCAGCCAGGTGTCCGCGTCCAGCCGGTACTGTATGTCCGCGTTGTAGCGGAAGCCCTCCTCGTCCACGTCGTAGTCCGCCGAGAAGAAGGCCGCCATGACCACGTACTCCTTGCGCTCCATCAGGGAATCGAACTGGACGATCTTGTGCAGCCGCCAGTACTCCTTGTTCCGATAGGAGATCAGGTAGCCGAACATGCTGCCGCTCTTCATGCTGTGCCCGCTGATGACCAGGTTGTAGCTGGGGGTGTAGGGGTCGCAGGGGGCGTCCAGTATGATCTGGCCGTTGTTGTTTTCCTGGCCGTAGAAGTCGTGGGTCAGGTAAAAGTCGCTGTCCTGCCGCTGCACCACCGGGTAGTCCACCAGCGTGCCCGGTATGCACAGCCAGCCCACCATGTCGTGGTTGAGCTCGTAGATCTCCCTGAGCTCCGGCAATATTTTGTCGGGGTCCAGTCGGATCTTCTGCTTGTCCTTGAACGTGTCCGGGCCGCCGCGGACGCTGCGGTCGGGCGTGGGCGAGGGGCTGGGGGAGGGCGGCGGGGTGGGCGTGCTCGTGGG
>CADAGW010000060.1 GCA_902787475.1 uncultured Eubacteriales bacterium | reverse complement strand
CAGCAGGTATTCGATATTCATGTCCCCGCCGTAGGTCAGCATAATGCGGCACAAATCGCCCTGGGGCACGGAGGAGGGGTCGGAGCTCCGGACAGAGGTGAAGGCGGCCTGTCCGTTTTCGTTGGAGGACAGGGTGACGGAATGGCTCGTGCCCTCGTCCCTGAACACCGCCGTATACACTCCGCTCTCCCAGAAGAAGGCGTTGGCGTTCCGGGTCTGCAAAACGCCCAGCTCCTCCGGGGAGGCGGGATCCTCTGGCAGGGACGCGGGATCCCCCACATACCGCCAGTGGTCAAAATAGTGCCCGTCGCCCGCGACGGCCACGTATTCCCCGTACTCGGGCAAAAACTCCACATGGCCCCAGCCTGCGGGGTAGACCTGGGTGATTACCCCCTGGGGCTCTCCCCCATCCTCGGCCAGCGCCCAGCCCGCAAAGAGCAGGGCCAGGGCCATGGCGCATATGGCAGTCTTTAAGGCGTTTTTGGCAGTGATCATATTCCTTCCTCCTTGGCACGGGCAATGCGCGCCGGGATATCCATTTCAAATATATATAGTATATATGAAAACAGTTCAGATTTCCAGTACCAACGGGGAGAAAATCGAAAAAAACGGAAAGAAAATGGGAATTCTCACATTATCAACCTGTATGTGATGGTTTTGTGACAGAATGGGTGGTATACTCATGCCAGTGACAGGAAAGAAAACAATGAGGAGGCAATATCCATGAATCGCTTGATGAAGCTTGTATCCGTTCTTTTGATCGCCCTGATGGCGTTGAGCACTCTGGCCGCTCTGGCCGAGGAGGCCGCCGAGCCCGCCGCCCAGACCGAGGAAGTCACCCAGACCGAGGAAACCGCCCAGGACAACCACATCACCACCACCGGCAGCGTGTATCTGCGCGCCGGCGCGGGCGCGAGCAACGCCGCCGTGGGCGCCGTGCCCAACGGCACCGAGCTGACCTATGACGAGACCCGCACCGACGAGAGCGGCCTGACCTGGTATCACGTGCAGTTTGACGGCAAGGAAGGCTGGATCTCCGGCAACTTCGTGTCGGACGGCAAGAACGAGCCCGTGAAGTACATCCACACCACCGGCAGCGTGTATCTGCGCGCCGGCGCGGGCCTGGACTTTGAGGCGCTGGCTGGCCTGGCCAACGGCACCAACCTGATCTGGACCGAGACGGCCCAGGACGATCGGGGCGTGACCTGGTATCACGTGACCTACAAAGGCACCCGGGGCTGGGTCTCCTCCACCTACGTAAAAGACGGCAAGGCCCCCATCCCCACCGTGACCGCCATCGGCATCACCAACATCCGCAAGGCCCCCGGCCTGGGCGAGCAGCTGCTGGGCAACATGGACAAGGGCAAGGTGGCCGTCTATCTGGGCGAGACCCGCAAGGACAAGCGGGGCGTGGCCTGGTACAAGATCCGCTTTGAGGGCATCGAGGGCTGGGTGTCCTCCATGTACACCGTTTTGAAGTGATACGCCACTGACCTTCCTCCCGGCGCGAGAACCGCGTCGGGATTTTTTTGCGGGAAAATCAGAGGATTGTCCTTTCTTTTTGGAGGGGGAAGTGGTATACTCTCATGAACGGGGAAAAAGACGATATAAGGAAGGATCGATATATATGAAAAAGGGATCTGCGGCCAGGCTGGCCCAGGGGGCGCTGATCGCGGCGCTGGCCTATGTGGGGTTTCAGTTTTTGCGGTTCGATATTCCCGTGGGCCCGGAGAGGACGGCCATACATCTGGGAAACACATTCGTGATACTGGGAGCGCTGCTGCTGGGCGGCTGGGGCGGCGCGGCGGGGGCCGTGGGGCTGACGCTGGCGGATCTGACCAGCGGCTACGTGACCAGCGCGCCGAAGACGTTTATATTGAAGCTGGTGATGGGCGCGGTGGCGGCGCTGGTGGCCAAAGCCCTCTCCCCCAGGCTCAGGGAAGGGCCCCGGGGGCAGATGCGCCTGGCGGCGGCGGCCGCCGCGGCGGCGCTGGGGCTGAACGTGGTGCTGGAGCCCCTGTTTGGCTATGTGTATAAGGCGTATCTCTTCGGGATCCCCCAGGACATATCCGCCGCCCTGGCCAAGATCGGCGCGGGCACCACGCTGGTCAACGCCGTGATCTCCTGCGCGATCACCGCGGCGCTGTATCCGGCCATATGCCAGGCTCTTGAAAAGACGGAGGGAAGGCGCTGAAAGCGTTCATACCATCTCACACCTGAACCGCTTCATTGCAGGGAACGGATTGCTTCGTCACCTCGTTCCCCGCAATGGCAAAACGTAGGCTCCGCGTCACCGCCAGGAGGTCATTAGACCGGCGAAGCAATCCGCAACCCCATTCAATCACACAGAAGCGAACAGTATGATTCGTGCAAAACAAAAGCGGCAGGCCGAGCGGTCTGCCGCAAATTGTGTATATGGGGTGGATCAGAGCTTGGTCATATAGCGGGCCATATAGGCCTTGAACAGCTCGTCGTAGCGCTTGGAGCCCTCCTGGTGCAGCTTGTTGAGCTCCACGTGGGGGTCGAAGGACTGGTTGTGGGTGGCCCGGCGGATGACGTTGACGGCGATGTTGGAGCAGTGGTCGGAGATACGCTCCACGTTGGTCAGGACCTCCGTGTAGGAGATGTCCCGACTGATGTCGCACTCGCCCCGCTGGAGCCGGTCGATGTGCCTTTGTTTGAGCTCGGCCACCATGCTGTCTATGGTCTCCTCCAGGGGCTCCACGGACTCGGCCCATTCCTGGCTGTTCTCGGCGAAGGCCCGTATGGTGATGTCCATGATCTCCTCGGCGGCCTCGAAGAGCTGGGCGATCTCGTTCCAGCCCACGTCGGAGAAGGTGATCTTGTGATCCCGATTGTAGGAGGCCACGTCCGACACGTTGACGGCGTAGTCGCCGATGCGCTCGAAGTCTCCCAGGGTGTGCATCATTTCCGTGGCGATCTGGGTCTGCTCCCGGTCTATGCCCGACGCGGTGATGTGCACCAGGTACTCGCCCAGCTTGGTCTCGGCCTTGTCCAGGAAGTCCTCGTTTTCATTGATCTTGTCAAAGAGGGGCTGGGAGGGCTGGCGCAGGGCGGCCATGGCCATGGCCAGGTTTTCCCGGGCGGATTCGCCCATGGAGATGACCACCTTCTGGCTCTGGCCCAGGGCCAGGGACGGGGTCTTGAGGAAGTTTTTATCCAAAAGCGACAGCTCCTGATCCGCCTTGGAGGCGTCGGAGCCGGGGATGAGGCGGCCGGAGAGCTTCACCAGCAGGCCGCTGAAGGGCAGCATGCACACGGTGACCACCACGTTGAACAGGGTGTGGAAGTTGGCCACCTGGCCGCGGCCCACCACGTCGTCCCAGAAGGAGAAGCCCACCACTCCCTGCCACATATACATGCCCACCAGGAAGACCACCGCGCCGGAGAGGCAGATCATCATGTTCACCAGCACCGCCCTGCGGGCCCGGCGGTTGGAGCCGGAGGCGGCCATGAGCACGGGGATGAATTTGCCCACGTTCATGCCCAGCACGATTGGCGCGGCCATCTGGAATCGGATGGCGCCGGTGGCGGCGACGGCCTGCAGAACGCCCACGGAGGCGGAGCAGCTTTGCAGGATCGCCGTGGCGACGACGCCGATAAAAAAGCCCGCGAAGGGATTGTCCAAAACGCTGACAAGCCCCGAGGGCATATTCTCCGCGAAGGGCGCGAAGGAGGTTTCTATGGTGGACATGCCCACGAAGATCAGGCCGAAGCCGATGACCATGGAGGCCACGTTTTTGTGGGTTTCTTTTTTAAACGCGAGACGGATGGCCGCGCCGGCCGCGATGCACAGTGGCGCGAAGGCCGAGGGCTTCAAAAAGGAGAGCCAGGAGCCGGAGGAGGAAATGTCGCCCAAACGGAGCAATTGGCCGGTGACGGTGGTACCGATGTTGGAACCCATCATCACGGCCACGCCCTGGTTCAGGTTCATGATGCCGGAATTGATAAAGCCTATGACCATGATGGAGGTGGCGGAGGAGCTCTGGATCACCGCGGTGACCAGCACGCCCAGCAGTACGCCGCGGAGCTTGCCGCCCGCCAGGCGCTCCAGGGTCTGCTCGAGCTTGGGCCCAGCCGCCTTTTCCAGAGAGGAGCCCAACAGGCTCATGCCGTAGAGGAACATTCCGATGCCGCCCAGCAGGGCGATCCAATTGGTGGGGGTCACCTTGACCACTCCTTTTTCCGACTCGCAGGCCGTTTTTCATCCATTAAACAAACTGATTATACCATACGGCATGTTGATTTGTGTAACGTGATTGTATATTCTCTATGGATATTGAATGAATATAGGGATCATGGGCCCGGATGGGATTTTGCGGAATATCAACGGAGCGGGCCTTGCATTTTGGCGGGAAAACGGGTATGATGAAGGTAAGGAAATGGCAGGAGGAATGGATATGCAGTCTGCGCCACAAAGCCCGCTCACGTCCCTGATCAAGGGGCAGATGTTCGAGGGGCTGCTGCTGGTGCGAAACGCCGAGCAGCGCACCGCGTCCAACGGGAGCAAATATCTGGACATCACTCTGGGCGACAAGTCCGGGGAATTCAACGGAAAGATGTGGGACGGCACCGTGGCCGCGCCGAAGACCGGCGAGGTGGTGAAGGTGCGGGCCCTTTTGCAGGAATACAACGGACGGCCCCAGCTGCGGGTGGACAAGATGCGGGTGGTGCCCAAGGAGGAAGTGGATCTGACCCTGTTCGTGCCCTGCGCGCCAAGGCCCGGCGAGGAGATGCTCAGCGAGATACTGGAAAGGGTAGAAAAGATACAGGACGAGGACCTTAAAAAGGTGGTCTCCTACCGGCTGGAGGAGTCGGGAGAGCGGCTTTTGTACTATCCCGCCGCCAGCAAGCTCCACCACGCGGAGAGAGCGGGCCTTTTGCACCACACCAGCACCATGCTGAAGATGGCGGATTCGGTGTGCGACCTGTATGAAACGCTGGATCGGGACCTATTGTGCGCCGGGGTGATCCTTCACGACCTTGACAAGCTCCGGGAGATCAAGGCCGACGACATGGGCGTGGCCAGCGAGTACACCGTGGAGGGCATGCTCCTTGGGCACCTGGTGCAGGGCGCTGTGGATCTGGGAAGGGTCTGCGACAAGCTGGGGGTACGGGACGAGGTAAGGATCATGCTCAGCCATATGCTCATCTCTCACCACGATCTGCCGGAATACGGGTCCCCCAAGCGGCCCATGTTCCCGGAGGCCGAGGCGCTGCACATCATCGACCTGCTGGACGCCAGGATGTATGAAATGAACCTGGCGCTGAAGGCCGCCACGCCCGGCGGGTTCACCGAGAAGATATGGTCGCTGGAGAGGCGGCTGTACAGGCGGGAAAAGCAGGAAAAGGACGAGGAATAAACACTATACGGACTGCCGGTGCGGACGCGCATCGGCAGTCTGTTTGCATTGTCTTGGGGCGTTATTGTTCAAACATTACCCGGCGGGGCTTCACGTCCCCTGTGTGGAGCACGGCGGACACGGTCTCATACCTGGTGCCGTCGGGGCTCTCAAAGCGGGCCGGGCCCGTTTTGACCAGGGCGGCCACGTCGGGGAGAGCCGAGCCGGGATCAGCGCCCAGCATCAGCGGCCCGCGCCACAGGGACACCCGGCTCCTGGGCGTGAAGCGGCCCAGGGCGCCCCGGCGCTCGACGGGCATGTCGAAGGCCATCTCCACCCGGCAGGCATCCCGGGGCAGGGTGAGGGCGGCAAAGCCGTTTGCCCAGTCGGCCTGGACGGCCTCGCCGTCCAGGGTGAAGCGGGCGTTCTCCGGGCAGAAGAAGGAAATGGTCTTGCCCTGCCAGCGCCCTGTGAGGGCTACGGACGCCTGGCCCTCCAGGGGATACTGGGACACCGCCTCCGCCTGGCCCCAGGGGGCGGGGTACAGGCCGTCGGATAAGAGAAGGAAGGTCATGCCGGCATCGTCCACCCTTGCGATGTGCTCCGCCATGCGGGTCAGGCCCTCCGCGCCCCGCATGGAGCAGCACCAGTAGGCCTCCATGGTGCGCACGGACAGTATGTCCCCGTCCTCCCCCGCGCCTACGCAGCTGTCGCAGCCGAAGCCGCCGTTCTGCCGCTGGGCGTGGCCCAGGCCCGTGAAGAAGGCCCGGTGGGCAAAGTCCAGATATTCCTTTTCCCCCGTGATGTCGAACAGGGTCAGGCTCACGATCAGGGAGTCCACCATGGCGCAGGGCTCCGTCCACTCCGGGCGGGCGAACCAGTTGTAGTTGGTGTAGGCGTCGCTCATGCCTTCCCGGCGGTATGTGTCAAACACCCGCCGGGCCAGGGAGAGAAGCTCCGGGTCCCGGGTGGTCTGATACAGGCACAAGACGCCCCGCACGGCTGACAGGGTGGCGTGGGTCTGCATTTTCAGGCCCACCAGGTCGATGCCGGAGAATACGGAGATCATTTCCTTTAACAGGGCAAGTACCCGCTCGTCCCCGAACATCTTGTAATACTGGCTCAGGCCGTCCAGGCTCATGAAGGCGCAGCCGATGTCGGTGGAGGTGATCCAGCCCTGGGTCTGCTTGCCGTCCCTCTCCCCCGCGAAGCTGCCGCCCACGGTGCGCTGGGCCGGGTCCACGGGGTAGTGGGCGTATTGGCCCAGAAGGGGCAGGTAGAGGTGCTCCACCATGTCCCGGGCCATTTGAAGGGCCCGGGGATCCTTCTTCCAGTCGTAGATCTCAAGCATGGCCCGCAGGAGCCAGTTGTGCCCGGAGAGCTGCTGCTCGTCCGCCAGGGGATACAGTTCCGGGCCCCGATAGCCCAGGGAGTTGACCTCCATCTTCTGGAAGAACCGCTCCAGGTGAGCGCTTTCCCGGCCCGTGAGGCGGGAGAGAAGGGCATCCGCCAGCATGGCGCGGCCCTCCCAGTCGCCGGGCCAGCCGTTGTTCAGGGTCTCGTCCGCGAAGATCTTTTCCGGGGTGAACAGGTCGTCCTCCAGGCGGGACATGTTGCGGCCCACCCGAAGGGCCATCTCGCCCCGCAGGGTAAAGGTTCCAGCGCGCATAGTCATTCCTCCTTGGGCAGGGCAAAGGACACCCTGGCCGGATATGTGAGATCGAGACGGGTGGGGTCGTAGCCGGAGCGGGCCTCAAAGGGCATAAACACCGCCAGCAGCGACCAGCCCCAGAAGGGGTCAAGGCCCCGGCCCTCGCCGGTCTCGCTGGTGTAATACTCCCGGAATCCCGCCCGCTCCGCCAGGGCCTGCGTCTTGTCCGCCAGCACGGCGGCCAGGTCTGTGTATCCGTAGCGGCGAAGGCCCTGGAAGATATAGTAATTGGTGGGGATCCAGGTGTTCCTGCGCCAGGCGCAGCCTATGTCGCCGGGCAGGTATTCGTCCGCGTAGCCGCTCCAGCCCGCGGCGTAGGCGGGCACAGGCCAGGGCCGCCAGAAGGCCTCCGGGTCCAGAAGGTGCTCTCTCACCATCCGGTCCGCCTGGGTCTGGGTGGCGATGCCCGCCCACAGCGGCGCGAAACCCGCCGCCGAGCGGACGGTCATCCTCTTGCCCGTGCGGGCGTCCACGTCGTAGAAAAAGCCGGCGGCCTCGTCCCAGCACTGGTCAAGGACGGCGCTTCTGCGGGCGGCGAGCCACTTTTGGCTTTTCTCCATCCCGCCCGCTTCGCCCAGCTCCCGGCACAATAGGCCGTAGGCCTCGATCTCCCGGCACAAAAAGGCGTTCAGATCCACACCCTCGCAGAAATCGGAGCCCCAGTCCCCCGCCCGCTCCCGCTGGTTGTCCATGCCCGTGTGGGGCGAGGAGCGCCAGTAAGACAGGCCCGCGCCCCGCTTGTCCAGATCAAAGAGCCAGTGGCGGAGGTACAGGCCCAGGCGGCTAAAGCGGTCGCCCTCCCGGAGGAAGTCCATGTTCCCATCCTCCCGCAGGCACAAGACCAGTATCTGGCAAAGGAAGGGCTTCACCATCTCGCTGGCCTCGTTGGGCCGGTGCATGTCCGGCGGGTCGATGGCCCGGGGAATGAAGCCATCCTCCCTCTGGTGGCTCAAAAAGATGTCCACCCCGCTTTTCAGCAGCCGGCTGCCCCACCCCAGATACAGCTGCACCAGCCCCTCGAAGTATTGATCCCAGTCGTAGAGGCTTTGGTAGGAATAACCGGTAAAATACGGTTTGCCCGTGCCAGTCTCGGTGAGCAGGCCGTTTTTCATGAGATGATCCATTTGAGTCAGAACGTGGGAAAAATCCATATGCGCCGCTCCCCTCTGGATGCGGATCGGATGGGTGTATTATATACGAAAGGAGAGGCGGATGCAAGAGGGGGAAAAATGAAAAATGAAGACGGCGCCGCTTAATGGAGATGATACTCTCGCGAAGGATGAGAGTGTATCCAAAAAGCGAATCTCATTGATATGATCGTAGCATACAAAAAACAGGCTTCTTATTCTCGTTTTAGATTCTCTTTGGTCGTATTGACCGAGGCGATAAGAATACGGCGGATGGTGCCGCATTGATTGTACAGCTTCTTCGCCGTTTCTCTGTCGATGATTTCGGACTTTACAAACACTTCGAGCCAGTATTCCGTCTCGTAGCATTCTTTGAGGGCGATTTGCAATTTTGCGATAAAGTCGGGTTTCCCGTGAGCATAATTCGCTTCATGGATATTGGCGCCGATGCTTGTCGCCGATCGTTCAAGCTGATTAACGAGCGAATGATGGCCTTTGATTTCATCGCATAACCGAATGATTTCGACGGAAAAAATCAACAGACAAATCGCGGAGCCTGGATTCGGACATGGCAAGAATCCTTTCTGTCGCAGTGAACTATCCATCCTGATGGCGCTGTATGAAACAACCGTTTTGCTGCCGTGAATTGTTTAACAGAAGAAAGAATGAGAATAGTGAAATATTTTGCCCGACGGCAAAATGTGAAATAACGGCTCCGCCGTTGTGAAAGATTCGGCTTGCGCCGAATGTGAAATGAAATAAATCCACTA
>CADAGW010000059.1:7281-19145 GCA_902787475.1 uncultured Eubacteriales bacterium | reverse complement strand
GTCCTCTCCGCCCTGGGGGAGGACTGCCTGGCGGTGACGGCCCTGGGGGGCGACGCGGGGCGGGAGTGCGCCGATCTGGCCCGGAAGGAGGGCATACGGCTCATGACCGTGGACTCCGGGGAGGAGACCCGGGTCATCGTGACGGAGGCCCTGGTGGACACATACGAGCAGAGGCAGCATTATGTATCGGGGCGGCCCCTTCCGGGCGAAGTCCTGTCGGCCCTTGAAAATATGACTGTGGAGGCCATGGAGGGCCGGAGGATATTCTGCCTGTGCGGCACGGCGCCGGACGAAAAAAGCGCGGCGCTTGGCGCGGCTCTGCTCTGCGAGGCCAAGCGGCGGGGCCTTATGACGGTGCTCGACTCCCGGGGGGAGGCGCTCCGCCTGGGCATGGAGGCCGCTCCCGATATCATCAAGCCCAACGAGGTGGAGTTTGACCAGCTGATGGGCCGCCACGTGGAGCCTGATGAAACCTTTTCCGCGGCGGAGGAGCTGGCCGGGCGGGGCCTGGTCGTGCTTCTGACCCTGGGGGACCGGGGCGCGGTGTGCGCCGCGGACGGCAATCTCTACTGCGCTCCGGCGGAAAAGGGGAAGGCGGTCAACCCCGTGGGATGCGGCGATACCTTTCTCGCCGCCTGGCTCCACGCCCGCATACAGGGCCGGGACCAAATGGACAGCCTGCGCTTCGCCTGCCATACGGCCGCCCGCAGCGCATCGGTATGGCAGGCGGCGTTTCTGCCGTGAGATTTCGCCATGCCATACGGGACGATGAAGACCATATTTGTATGGTGAGGTTTCGACATGAATGCCATAACGATTAAGGACATATTCGAAGAGGAACGCAAGGGCGAGCCCGGCTGGGCTTCCTTCGAGGGGATACAGACCCGGGTCAGCGTCATCCGCGACAACGATGATTGGACTTATTACATCCGGGTGTACAAAAGATCCTGTGTCCGGGAGGCCAACGGAAGGCCCGAAACCAACATTATTGACTGCTGCTATCCCATTTCCGACCCCAGAGAGATCACTCCGAAGAACTGGAAGGACCATTTGAGAAAATGCCGGGCGGAAGGAAAAGGAAAGACCCTGGAGAGGACGTCGTACGAAGGGGTGTGAGGCAGACTTCGCCCCGTGAACCTGGAGAACCGAGGATCATAGGTCATTTCCGAGATGGTCCGCATCGCCTGAAAAAGGGCTGTTTCCAAACCTTTCCGTGAAGAGCCAAACGATAGACTATTTGTATATCCGATGTGAGAGCATCCGTCCGCGGCATCAAAGCGCAAAACGAAATACCGGTCCAAAACACACGCCCGCCAAACCCCAACAGATGGTTTGGCGGGCGGGTTGCTTCCGGCGGCAGCAAGAGAAAACAGGCTCAGCCTGCCAGCGGCAGCAAGTGGGTGCGGGCTCAGCCTGCCCGTTATGGGCGGGACCAGGCCTTGCGGGTGAATATCATCAGAATGGGGAAGATGTCCAGCCGCCCTATGAGCATGCACAGGGAGAGCACGATCTTGGATATGGGGGAGAACATGGCGAAATTGCCCACCGGGCCCACCTGGCCCAGACCCGGGCCGATATTGCCTATGCAGGCGATGACCGCCGTGGAGGTGCTTTCGAAATCCAGCCCGTCGAAGGAGCAGAACAGCACCGCCGTGATGATGACGAATATGTAGGCGAAGAAGAACACGTGCACGGAGGACACGATCTCCTCGCTGGCCGCCCGCCCGTCTATGCGCACGATATTTACTTCCCGGGGCCGCACCGTCTTGCGGATCTCCCGGTAGAGGTTCTTGAGCAGTATGGACACCCTTATCAGCTTCATGCCGCCGCCGGTGGATCCGGCGCAGCAGCCCGTGAACATGAACAGCACCAGCACGCACCGGGCGAAGGTGGGCCACAGGTTAAAGTCGTCCGTGGCGTAGCCCGTGGTGGTGATGATGGAGCTGACCTGGAAGAGACTGTATCGCACCGCCGTGCCGAAATCGGCGTACCGGGGCAGTATGCTCACTGCGATGGCCAGCACGCTGACCACTACGGCCACCACATAGAGCCGCAGCTCGGTGGAGCGCCAAATGGCCTTAAAGTTCCTGGTGACGGCGCAGAAGTACATGGTGAAATTGACGCCGAACAGGAGCATGAATATCGAGATCACCACGTCCACCGAGGCGGAGTGGAAATGGCCCACTGAGGCGGCGTAGTTTGAGAACCCGCCCGTGCCCGCCGTGCCGAAGGTGTGGATCAGCGCGTCGTAGAGATCCATGCCGCAGAAGAGCAGGATCACCGTCAGGATCACGGAGAGGATGATGTATATGGAGTAGGACAGGCGCACGCTCACGCCGATGCGGGGCACCATCTTGCCGGGGTCCGGCCCAGCGGACTCGGCCCTCAAAAGGAACAGCGACCGGCCCCCCATGCGGGGCAGTACGGCCAGAGAGAGCACCAGCACGCCCATGCCGCCGATCCAGTGGGTAAAGCTGCGCCAGAACAGAAGGCTCCGGGGCAGGGACTCTATGTCGAGCAAGATGGTGGAGCCGGTGGTGGTAAAGCCGGACACGCTCTCAAAGAAGGCGTCCACGTAGCTGGGGATAAAGCCGGACAGGGTAAAGGGCAGGGCCCCAAAGGCGGATATGGCCAGCCAGCTGATGGTGACGGCGCCAAGGGCGTCCCGGGGCCGCCAGGTATCGGAGCTGGTCTTCAGCAGATACGACGCGCCGCCCAGCGCCAGCATGATGCCTATGGTGATGGCGAAGGCACGGGTGTCGGGGGTATGATCCATCAGCGCCAGGAGGAGAGAGGGCGTCATGCAGGCCGCGCCGATGAGCAGTATGCGCCCGACCATGCGGGCCAATAGGGATCGGTTCATGCTCTGGCCTCCGCGGTAAAGGCGTCGGTGAGCTCGAGCACCTTGCCCGCCTCCGACACCAGGATCACCGTGTCACCGGCCTCGATGTGGTCTCCGCCGAAGGGGATGATGATGCGGCGGTTGCGCACGATGACCGCCACCAGCACGCCCTTTTTGATGTGCAGCTGGGAGAGGGGCACGTGGAGGTACGGCGCGTTTTCCAGGGCCGTGAACTCCAGGGCCTCGGCCTGGTCGTTGACGATGCGGTACACCTTCTCGATCTTGGAGGCCTGGGCGTGGGCCAGCGCCCGCACGGAGCGGAGGATGGCGTTGGCGGTGGTGGATCGGGGAGACACCACGCTGTCTATGCCCATGTCCCGTATCACGTCCATCTGGGAGAGCCGGTTCACTTTCACGATGACCTTGTCCACGCCCTTTTTGACGCCGTACAGGCCGGTGATGAGGTTTTCCTCGTCCCGGTCGGTGAGGCACACCAGCGCGTCGTAGCTTTGTACCGCCTCGCTCTGCAAAAGCTCCTGGTCGGTGCCGTCGCCGCAGATGATGCGCACGTCGTCGTCTCCCAGGTCCTCGGCCAGGCGTGCGCACTTTTCGCTCTGGATCTCCACCAGCGTCAGCTTCATGCCCATGCCCGCTACGATCTTGGCAAGATAATAGGATATGTGGCCGCCGCCGATGAGCATGGCGCTTTTGACCCGGCCCACGTTTTTGCCCAGCTTGCGGAAGTAGTCTGTGATGGTGCGGAAGTCCGCCGCCACGTGTACCCGGTCGCCCACGCATATGCGGGTGGAGCCGTCGGGTATGATGGCGTGGCCGTCCCGCTCGATGGCGCAGTACAGCACCCGGGGGATGGAGGAGGGCATGCTGTGAAGGGCCATGCCCACGATGGGCTCGGAGCCCTCCACCCTGAAGGCCACCATTTCCACCCGCCCGTGGGCGAAGGCCTCTATGGTGGTGGCGAAGGGGAAGCGGAATATGCGGGAGATCTCCATGGCGGTGGTGCGCTCCGGGTTGACCACCAGGTCGATGCCCATTTCCTTTTGAAGCAGGGTCAGGCTCTCGGTATACTCCGGGTCCCGGATCCGGGCGCAGGTATACTTGGCCCCCAGCATCTTGGCCGCCAGACAGCACACCATGTTGCTCTCGTCGTTGGTGGTGGCGGCGATCAGCACGTCCGCCTTCTCCACGCCCGCCTCGATGAGGGAGCGCACGTTGGCGGAGCTGCCCCTGACGCACAGCACGTCCAGCGTCTCCTGGGCCTTGCGAAGGGCCGCCTGGTTGCGGTCCAGTATGGTCACGTCGTGGCCCTCCTCGGAGAGGTACTGGGCCAGCGTGTATCCCACCTTGCCGTCGCCGGCAATGATTATGTTCATATGATCCTCACATGCGGCCCGGGGCGGAACGCTCCCGCCCCGGACCCGCAAAGGTTATTTGTTGTTGTAGCTCCCCTGGGTGTCCAGTACCCGGCTCTCCCCGGTCTTGACCCGGGAGGTGGCCCGGCGCTTGTTGAGCTCGGAGAGGAACAGGTCTTCGTCGATGGGCAGCTCCACCGCCCGGCCCAGCCACCCGGACAGGGACATGGCGTTGGCCAGGGTCAGGCCGTTGATGGCCTCCCGGCCCTCGGCCACCAGGGGCTCGCCGTCCAGTATATGATGGGCGAAACGGCGAAGCACCTCGCTGTGCTCCGGATCCAGGCCGTCGGTGGGCACCTCAAAGGTCTTGCTCTTGGGCCGGGCAAAGCCCTCTTTGTTGATCCTGGAGAATTCCTGCTCGGTCATTTCCATCTTGGTCTCCATGATCTTCCCGTTCTCCACCACCAGCTGGCCGCCGTCCATTTCGATCTCGAACCGGTTGGTGCCCACCGCGTCGCCGGTGGAGGTGATGAACAGGCCCGTGGCCCCGTTGGGATACTCAAGGTACGCGGTCACGTCGTCCTCCACCTCGATGTCGTGCCACTTGCCCTCGTGCACAAAGGCGTGCACCCTGGCGGGCATGCCGCAGATCCACTGGAGCAGGTCCAGGTTGTGGGGGCACTGGTTCATCAGCACGCCGCCGCCCTCGCCGTCCCAGGTGGCCCGCCAGGCTCCGGAATCGTAGTAGGCCTGGGACCGGTACCAGTTGGTGATCAGCCAGTTCACCCGACGAATATTGCCCAGCTCCCCGGAGGACACGATCTCCTTCATCTTGCGGTACACGCAGTTGGTGCGCTGGTTGAACATGATGGCGTAGGTGGCCTTGGACCGGGCGGCCAGCTCGTTGACCTCCCGCACGGCCTTGGTATACACGCCCGCGGGCTTTTCGCTCAGGGCGTGGATGTCCCTCTTCAGCGCCTCGGTGACATACACCGGGTGGAAATAGTGGGGCGTGGCCACGATCACCGCGTCCACCAGTCCGCTGTCCATCATGGCGATGGCGTCGTCGAACACCGCCACGCCGGGGAAGGTATCCCGGGCCCACTGGCGGCGGCTGGGGTTGATGTCAGCCACGGCGGACAGGGTCATGCCGTCGATATTGCCCGCCCATATGCCCTTGGCGTGGGAGGAGCCCATGTTGCCTATGCCGATGATACCGGCTCTTACCTTGTCCATACTCCGATCTCTCCTTTGCTTTCATGAAAATTGAGGCGCGTAAGGATCTCCTTGAGGGCGTCCGCGGCGGCCCGGAAGGCGGCGGAAGCGTCCGGATAGGAATAGTGATGGGTCAGCTCCTCGGTCTGCAGGGCCTTGAGCCCGTCAAACACCCGAAGGTGGGGTTCAAGAGTCAATACCGTGTCCTCCCGCATGCCGGCAAGGCTCGACAATATCTTCTCCACCCCGCCGTCGCCCTTTCCGGCGGGCACCACGGCCCCGTCTTTGAGCAGCGCGTCCTTGATGTGCATATAGGATATATACGGGGCGATCAGGGGGAACGCCTCGCTTCCCACCTGGGCCTGAGCGAAGTTGGCGGGGTCGTATACCGCCTTCATCTCCCCGCCGAAGGCGGAGAGGATCTCAAGGCAGGCCTCCTTGCCCTCGCCGTATATGCCCTTCTCGTTTTCGTGGCACAGCTCCACCCCCGCGTCCCGGGCCAGCTCCAGCATCTGGCCCAGCCGGGAGATGACGCCCTCCCTGTACACGCTCCGCTCCTCTCCCTTGGGGATAAAGAAGCTGAACATCCGCATCCGCCCGGCCCCCAGCAGGCGGCAGATCTCAAGGGCCCGCTTGAACACGTCCAGATGGGGCTGAAAGGGCTCTGTGATGGGGTACTTTCCGCAGGGACTGCCCAGCGCGGACAGGGTCACGCCCTCTCCCGCCAGCCGGGCCCGTATGTCCAGTACCTCCTCGTCCGTCAGATCCACGCAGCTCTTTCCGTCCACGTTCCTCAGCTCGATCATGCCGATGCCGTTGTCACGAAGGGCGGCCAGCTGGGTCGAGAGAGCCTTGCCCGCCTCGTCCGCGAATGCGGACAGCCGATATGTGGTCACGATTCCACCTCCATATCCACCCAGATGGGGCTTTTACCCACCCGGGGCAGGAATATCGTCAGAAAATCCTCCCGGCTCATGGCCAGGGAAGCGTCGTTTTCGCCGGGATGAAAGGCCAGCCTGTCCGCCTCCATCAGGGCCCTGTCCATCAGCAGGGTCACCTCCCGGGCCTGGGGATACACAAGCTCCAGCGCGCTGGCGGAGCCGGGCCGGCACAAAAGCACCCGCTCCATTTCCTCCGCCGAGGCAAACCCCAGCCGGGGGGAGGATACCTGCCGGCTCACGGAGGAGGTATAAAGCCTTGCCTCCGGAGCGCACACCAAGAGATAATACGTCTCGTGCCGCCGGGGCCTTAACAGCAGATTGGCCGGCATCACCGCGCCGAGCCTTTCAGCTGGCCCCCTGCATTCGTCCATGCTGTGGGCCGGGGGATGGGTGATCAGGTCGAAGGATATGCCCATGTCCCGTATGGCCCTGATGATCTCCTCTTTCATTTCAGCGCGTGCAGGCGCAGATCCCGGCCCGCCAGGGAGATGGCCATGCCGTGCCTCTGGTCGAACAGCCGGGAGAAGAACCGCTCCCCGTACCGTTCCCGGATCTTGTCCGGCTCCAGATTGGTGGCCACGGCGGTGTGCCTGCGGGCGGTGGTGCGCTCGTTGATGAGCAAGAACATATACTCCGTGGTCACGTTCTTCATAAGGGGCTCCGCCCCCAGGTCGTCAAGCAGCAGCACGTCCCGGTTCACCATGGCGTCGAAGGCGTCCCCGTCTCCCATATGGAAGGCCCGCATGGCGGAGAAGGCCTCATACGCGGTGACCATCTGGGCGTCCACGCCCTTGTCAAGGAGATAGGCGAATATACACCGCAAAAGGAAGGTCTTGCCCAGTCCCGTTTGCCCGCACAGCACCAGCGTGGGCCGGGCGTTGGAGGGGTAGCTCTGGGCGTAGTGAAGGCACACGTCCCGGGCCCACAGGGCCTGGCTTCGCTGGGTGCGTCCGGTGCCCTCTATGGGGTCGTTGGGTATGATGCTCTCGTCGAAGGTGGAAAAATTCTCCCGGTCCAGGGGGCTGCCGTTTTCATACATCAGCCTCTGCACCCGCTTTTCAAAGCAGCCGCACCGGCGCTTGTCCAGTCCGTTCCCCACAAAGCCCGTGTCCTGGCACAGAGGGCAGGCCCACACGTTGGAGAGGTAATCCGCCGGATACCCGGCCTCCGTCAGGCGGCGGGTCAGCTCCTCTCTGGCCTTGCTGGCCTTGTCCTTGGCCAGGGCGGTGAGCCTCTGGCTGTCGTCGGGGTGGGTCAGTACCTGGCGGGCCACCTCCTGGAAAAGGCGGATGCCCTCTCCCTGTAAACGGCCGATCTCGGGATCCTTTTGGGTGACTTCCGTCAGCCGCCTCTCCCGCTCCGCCAGATCCTTTGCCCGCTGGTTTTCCATTTCCGCCTCGGCGCGGCGGTACAGCTCGCTGTTGCGCATTTTGTTACATGTCCTCCGGGTTCATAAACAGGCGCTTCATTTCCTCGTCGGTGTAGTCCCTCTGGCTGTAATTGACCGCCTCCCGGGGCTGGGCCTGCGGGGCGGGCGCGGCGTCCGGACGGTCGCGGAGGGCCTCCTCGCCATTTCGTATGCCCTTGTCGGCCCAGCGCCTGAGCAGGGCGTTCATATAGCTTACGGGGTTTCCCACCCCCACGGCCTTCCGGGCGGCGGCCTGGATCAGATCCGGGGCGTATTCCGCCCGCCACGCGTCCAGCATGGCGGCCTCCGCGTCGGTGGCGGGACGGGTCAGGCCCAGGCCGGACAAAAACGCCTCCGCCTCCTGCTTTTTGCGGCGGTAGGCCTGTATGTCGGCCATGGTCAGCATGCCCCGCTCCACGCACTTGACCAGCGCCCCGTCCAGGGCGGCGAAATCGTGCCGTCCCCCGGCGGCCACGGATCGGGCGGTCTCCAGCACCGCCTCCGGCTCGAACCCGGCGGAGAGGTATTTCTGGTACTTTTCCACCTGCTCCGTGGTAGGGGCGGTGCGGGCCCCGAGAGCTCTCAATACCTCCGACACGGCGGCCCTCAGGGAATTGTCCTCCCGTATGGAGGCGCTCACGTCCCCCTCGTGGTGCCGCTCCAATATCCTGTCCACGTAACCGAAGCTGGGGTTTGAACCCTTCACCGTTTCCCTGCAGGCGTCCAGCACCTGAGCGGCGGTGAGATTCCATTCCCCGGTCCACTTGCGGGCCAGGGCGGTCTCGGGTTCCGTGGGATTTCGCTTGAGATTAAAGCAGGAAATGACCTGCTGGGCCAGGCGGTAGGCCTCGCTGTCGCGCTCGAGGATCCTCTGGGCGTCCTCCGCGCTCTTGACCCCCTCCCTGGCCCACTGGGCGGCGGCCTTGTCGAGTGTCTTAAAGCTCACCTTTTTATGGTCCCTGGCCCGGCTTTTGACCAGCAGGAGCACCGCCTCCTCGCCCAGACCCAGATCCTCCACCCATTCGGCGGCCCGCTGGAATTCCTGGGGGTGCAGAAGGCGCTCGGAGCCGAATATGGCCTGGAGCCGGTTGTTAAAGCCCTGAAGCCCGTAATACGCCTCCTGGGAGGCGGCGTTTTCCAGGGCGGACCTGACGTCCTGATACTGATAGGCCGGGGGATTGTCGGCAGCCCCTGCCGCTCCCAATAGGCGAAGGCGGACACCACGGCGGCCTCCTCCATGTCAAGGGCGCGGGCCATCTCCTCGGTGGACAGGCCCCTGGTGGGGTCGGAGGCGGCGTAGAGGCCGTACAGGTACACCCTCACCGCGTCGCCGGAGGCCCGGGGCAGAAATTCCCGCAAAAACAGATTGTCCACCGGCGTGGCGCCGTACAAAAGGCGCTCCCCGGAAAAGGAGATCAGGGACATGGCAACCTCGCTTTTTCTGGGGCACGGCGGCACCGCCCCCATTTTGATACCGTATATATTACGCCCATTCCACTTGTTTGTCAATCGCCACATCGGGGCGGAGGGGTTAAAAAGAAGGGGAAGTCTCAAAAGCGGCCGTTTTTCCCGCAAGATAACGGGAAAGGGGTAGCCGATTTGGGGAAAATGTGATATACTGTGCGTATGATCCGCGCACTGCGCGGCGGGAGGAGAATGTACATGAAGATCGCGTCCAGACTGGGAAGCCGCAACGGGGACGCCCGGGCCCACCGGCCCGTGCTCATCGCCTGTCTGGGAGACAGCGTGACCCACGGCTGCTTTGAGGTATTTATCAACCGATTCGGAAACATAGACACGGAATACCGGCCCGAAAAGGCCTACGCCGCCAGACTGCAGAGAAAGCTCCGCGCCCTGGCTCCCACCTGCGCCGCTGGGGTGATGGACTGCGGCATATCCGGCGACAACGCCCGGGGCGGCCTTGAAAGGCTGGAGCGGGATGTGCTCAGCCGGGACCCGGACCTGGTGGTGGTCAATTTCGGCCTCAACGACAGCATGTTCCCCAACGTGGACTCCGGCGTGGCCATGTACGAAAGGTCCATGCGGGGCATATTTGAAACGATCCTCTCTCACGGCTCGGAGGCCATGCTCCTGACCCCCAACAGGATGTGCTCCTACGTGTCTCACCAGGTGATGGATCCCCAGTGGCGGGACATCGCCGCCGACGCCGCCCGGGTGCAGAACGACGGAGTATTGGACCGCTACGTGGACGCCGCCCGGAACGTGGCCAAAAGCCTTGGCGTGCCCGTCGCCGACGCCTACGAGCGGTGGAACCGGCTGGAAAAGGCCGGCGTGGACACCACGGCCCTTCTGGCCAACGCCATCAACCACCCCAAGGAGGAAATGCACGATCTGTTTGCCGACCTGATACTGGACGCCATATTTGAGTAAGGAGTGACGCCATATGAATGTTCGCACCCGTTTTGCCCCCAGTCCCACGGGGTATATGCACCTGGGCAACTTGCGCACCGCGCTGTATACCTATCTCTACGCCCGCAGGGAGGGCGGTCAGTTCATCGTGCGCATAGAGGACACCGACCAGGAGCGGGAGGTGGAGGGCGCCACCGAGGTGATATTCAAGTCCCTCAAGACCGCGGGCCTGGAGCACGACGAGGGCCCGGACGTGGGCGGCCCCTGCGGGCCCTATATCCAGTCCCAGAGGAAGTCCACCTACATGCCCTTCGCCAAAAAGCTTATAGAGTCCGGCCACGCCTATTACTGCTTCTGCACCAAGGAGCGGCTGGAGGAGGCCAGGGCCGAGGCGGAGAAAAAGGGCGAGACCTTCAAATATGACAAAAAGTGCCTGCATCTGACCAAAGAAGAGATCCAGAAGAACCTGGACGCGGGCGTGCCCTACGTGATCCGGCAGAACATCCCAACCGAGGGCAAGGCGTCCTTTGACGACGTGATCTACGGCCACGTGGAGGTGGACTGCTCCACCTTGGACGACAACGTGCTCATCAAGGCGGACGGCCTCCCCACCTACAACTTCGCCAACGTCATCGACGACCACCTGATGGGCATCACCCACGTGATGCGGGGCAATGAGTACCTCTCCAGCGCCCCCAAGTACAACCTGCTCTACGAGGCCCTGGGCTGGACCCCGCCCACCTACGTGCACCTGACCCCGGTGATGGTGGAGGTGCCCGAGAAGGACGAAAACGGCAATCCGGTGCTGGACGAGGCGGGCCATCCGGTCATGACCAAGCGGAAGATGAGCAAGCGCAAGGGCGACCCGTCCTTTGAGGATCTGCTCTCCCAGGGATACCTCACCGAGGCCGTGATCAACTACCTGGTGCTTCTGGGATGGAGCCCCCGGGGCGAGAGGGAGTTCTACAGCCTGGACGAGCTCAAGGAAGTGTTCGACCTGGAGGGCCTGAGCAAATCCTCTTCCGTGTTCGACATCCAGAAGATGAACTGGTTCAACGCCGAGTACATCCGCAGGCTTTCCCCCGAGGCGTTTTTGGAGAAAGCCGAGCCCTGGCTTGAAAAGGCCCTGGGCAGGGACAAATTCGACTTAAAACGGGTCAGCGAGCTTCTGCAGGCCAGGGTCGAGTACCTGGCCCAGATCCCGGAGATGGTGGACTTCCTGGCGGCCATGCCCGAGTTTTCCAGCGACCTCTACGTCCATAAGAAGATGAAATGCGACCAGGAGGTGGCCAAAAAGGGCCTCAAAATGATCCGTCCGGTGCTGGAAACGGTGCAAAATTGGACCGAAAACGATCTCCACGACACCGTGATGGCGGCCATTTCACAGAGCGGCATGAAGAACGGGCAGGTGCTCTGGCCGCTCAGAGTGGCCATCTCCGGCAAGGCGTCCACCCCCGGCGGGGCCATCGAGATCGCGTATCTGCTGGGCCGGGAGGAGACCATAAGGCGCCTGGACAAGTCCATGGCCGATCTGGGGGAATAAGCATACCGTTCTGATTCAAAAAGGCGTATTGGAGCTGCGGATTGCCTCATCGGTCTAACGACCTCCCGCAATGACTCGATAACTCCGCGGTCGTTGCGGGGAACAAAGCGACGCAGCGATCCGTTCCCCGCGATTCGGAAAAAGATGTTGAAGCCATAAACATAGAGACAAGGAG
>CADAGW010000059.1:0-7270 GCA_902787475.1 uncultured Eubacteriales bacterium | reverse complement strand
TAGAGGCAAGGAGGAAACAGATATGAAGATCGCCAGATATATCGACCACGCGGTGCTTTCCCCCGGCATGACGCCCCAGCAGATCCGGGACGCCATACAGCTGGGCATCGACTACGAGGTCCGCACGGTATGCGTGCATCCCAGGGACATCGAGACGGCGGTGGAAATGTGCCGGGGCACCCAGACGGACGTGTCCTGCGTGCTGGACTTCCCCCACGGCGCGGGCGGCCTTGAGGTCAAGCGGGCCATGGCGGCCATCGTGGCCCCCAAGGGGATCCTTGAGATCGACATGGTGATGAACTACGGCGCGGCCCTGGGCGGCGACTGGGACACGGTGAAAAAGGAGATCGTGGCCGTGGTGAACGAGGCCCATCCCAAGGGCGTGGGCGTGAAGGTGATACTGGAGACCAGCGAGCTGGACGAGGAGACCATCAAAAAGGCCTGCGAGGTCAGCGTGGAAGCCGGGGCTGACTTCGTGAAGACCTCCACCGGCTTTGCCTCCGGCGGGGCCACCGTGGAGGCCGCCAAGCTCATGCTGGACACCGTGGCGGGGCGGGCCAAGGTGAAGCCCTCCGGCGGCATCCGCACCTATGAGGACGCCAAGCGGTATGTGGACATGGGCGCGTCGAGACTGGGCATAGGCTTTAAGGGCACCCCCAAGGTATGCGACGGGGAGCCCAAGGAATAAGCACCTAAACGGGGCAGGGCAGTTTGCGCTGCCCCATCGCTGTATTGCGGGAGGGGATCGTATGCGCGAGGGCATCGCCGTGGGCGGCACCATACTGGTGGACATACTCAAGACCCTGTCCGCCTTTCCCAGGCGGGAGGAGCTGGTGAAGATCGAGGATATGGACCGATCCCTGGGCGGAGCGGTGAGCAACGTGGCCGCGGATCTGGCCCGGCTCGATCCCACCCTGCCCCTGTGGGCGGTGGGCCGGATCGGGCGGGATTCGGAGGGAGAATACATACGGCGCACTCTTTCCCAATATCCCCGGCTGGACCTGTCCAATCTCATCGAGGAGGACAGGACCTCCTTTACCGACGTGCTGGTGGACAAGGAGACCAAGAAGCGGACGTTTATGGCATATCCCGGCGCCAGCGCTCATCTGGACGTGGAGGACTTTGACCTGGACAGGCTCACCTGCCGCATCCTCCATGTGGGGTATATCCTCCTTCTCGATACCCTGGACGGGCCGGACGGGGAATACGGCACACGCATGGCCAGGCTCCTCCACGACGCCCAGGAAAGGGGGATCCTCACCTCCGTGGACGTGGTCAGCGAGGTGGGGGACCGGTACCGCCGCCTGGTGACGCCGTCTCTGCGGTTTACCGATTATTTCATCGTCAACGAGCTGGAGGCGGGAAAGACCTGCGGAACAGAGCTGCGGGACGAAAACGGCCGGCTGATCCGGGAGAACATCCCAATGGCCCTTGCCGCCCTGAAGGAGATGGGCGTCAAAAGGTGGGCGGTGATCCACGCGCCGGAGGGCGGCTGGGGCCTGGATGAGGAAAACCGGCTCATCGAGAGGCCGTCCCTCAAGCTGGGCGAGGGGTTCATACAGGGCACCGTTGGCGCAGGGGACGCCTTCTGCGCCGGGGTGCTTCTGTCCGCCTATCGGGGATGCGGCCTGGCCCAGGCCATAGACGACGGGTGCGCCGCCGCGGCCTGCTCCCTGCGCCGCCCCGGGGCTTCGGAGGGCGTAGGGACGCTGGAGGAGGCCAGGGCGCTGGCGAAGGAGCTGGGCACCCGGGATGAGTGAAACGCCTCATGAAACTATGATGGGTTTCTCATCGTTTTCTCATAAAACCCCCTTGGGATTCCAATCTTTGGGGGGTACAATGACACCATCAACTGAAACGAAAGCGAGGAACCCAAAATGACGAATTTCGAGATGGTGGAGACCCTTCGGCAGCATGCCAACGTGAGCTACGAGGAGGCCAAGAGGGCCCTGGAAGAGACGAACTGGGACATTCTGGAGGCCATGGTGCTGCTGGAAAAGGAAGGCAAGGTGGCCGGGGAAGAGGGCGGCGCGTACACCACCCGCACCCAGGAGAAGCCCAGGACGGAGAAAAAGGACAGCCAGTTCAAGGTGAACCTGGGCCGCCTGGGCAAGGCGGTGGGCACCCTGGCCCACAAGGGCAACGTGAACTTCTTCCAGGTGAGCCGCAGGGGCGAGATGATCTTCGAGGTGCCGGTGAGCGTGCTGGCGATCCTTCTGATCTGCCCCACCCGGTGGATGTGCCTGATCGCCCTGGTGATCGGCCTGTTCGCGGGGATCCATTACTCCTTCCGGGGGCCGGATCTGGGCAGGGAGTCCATCAACAGCGCCATGAACAAGGCTTCGGATTTCGCCGAGAACATCGGCAAGGACAAGAATAAGGACCAGGACGACCAGGATTGACAGACTGACCTTTGTGGGGCGGGCTCCGGCTCGCCCCATTTTGGAGTATATGGACGCAGGCGTGGACGCCTGGAGAATGGCAGAGGAGGATGGCCGTGGCGGAGAGGATACTGATCGTGGAGGACGAGGAAAAGCTGGCCCGGTTCGTGGAGCTGGAGTTAAAGCACGAGGGCTACCATGCGGACAAGGCCGCGGACGGACGTCGGGGCCTGGACATGGCCGAGAGCGGGGAATATGACCTGATTCTCCTTGACATCATGCTGCCGGGGCTCAGCGGCATGGAGGTGCTCCGCCGGCTCCGCAAGACCTCCCAGACCCCGGTGATCCTTTTGACGGCCCGGGACAGCGTGACCGACAAGGTGATGGGACTGGACACCGGGGCGGACGATTATGTGACCAAGCCCTTTGAGATCGAGGAGCTGCTGGCCCGCATCCGGGCGGCGCTCCGGAAAAAGGGCAAGGGGCAGGAGGCGGGGCCCCTGAAGGTGGGAGAGTTGACTCTGGACGCGGAGCGGTATCACGCGGAGTACGCGGGAGAGGCCATAGAGCTGACGGCCCGGGAGTTTTCGCTCCTTAAGACCCTCATGGAGAACGAGGGGATCGTATTGACCCGGGAGACCCTGCTGGACAAGGTGTGGGGATATCAGTACGTGGGGGAGACCAACGTGGTGGACGTGTATATCCGCTACCTTAGGGGCAAGATCGACGACGCCTTCGGGGTCAAGCTGATCCACACGGTGCGGGGCGTGGGATATACCCTGCGGGAGAACGTATGAACAGCAATAAGCGATTCGGCTCCATCGCCAGAAAGATCCACCGGTCCCGGATATGGCTTCTGGTCCGCACCTTTATACTCATAGACATCCTCCTGGCGGCGCTGTGCGCGGGGGGCTATATGTATTGGGCGGAGAGCCGGGACGGCGGGACGGTGGACTGGAAGCACACGAAAAGGAGCGTGCGGGAGTCGGAAAACGGCGCGCCAAGCCTGTATGTATTTGAAAGGGAGGGGGAGAGCCCGGCGGAGGTGCCCCTTGCCCCCTTCTGGCCCCTGGCCGCCCGGTGCGGGGAGATCCTTTTGTGGGCGGAGGGAGGATATCTCATCCTCCAGATGGCGCTGGGGCGGGGCGCGTCCAGAAGGATACTAAAGCCCATACAGAAGATGGCGGACACGGCCCAGCTGCTCTCCCGCCCGGAGGACGAGCGGATACAGCATTTGGAGAGCGCCCTTCAGAGCGTGTCGCCGGGGGCCCGGCTGGACACCGGGGATCCGGACCTTAAGGAGCTGGAGACGGCGGTCAACGAGCTGCTCGACAAGGTGCGCTCCTCCTACGAGGAGCAGGTGCGCTTCGCCTCCGACGCCTCCCACGAGCTTCGCACCCCCATCGCGGTGATTCAGGGATATGCCAACATGCTCTCCCGGTGGGGAAAGGACGATCCCCAGGTGCTGGACGAGTCGGTGACGGCCATACAGAGCGAGGCGGACCGGATGAAAAAGCTGGTGGATCAGCTTTTGTTCCTGGCCCGGGGAGACGCGGGACGGCAGAAGATGAACATGCAGAGGACCGACCTGTGCCAGATGCTGAGGGAGGCCCGGGACGAGTGCGAGATGATCGACGCCGATCACGCCTGGTCCGCGGACGTGCCCCAGGAGCCCGTGTGGTGCATGGGGGACGGGGACATGCTGACCCAGACCCTTCGAATACTTACCGACAACGCCAGAAAGTTTACTCCCGCCGGCGGGGCGGTGCGGCTCCGGGCGGGGCTTAAAAACGCCAGCCCGTATTTCGAGGTGCAGGACGAGGGGGAGGGCATGGCCCCGGAGGACGTGCCCCGGATATTCGACCGGTTTTTTAGGGCCGATCCCTCCCGGCAGGGCCAGGGCGGCGCCGGGCTGGGGCTGTCCATCGCCAAGTGGATCGTGGAGCGGCACGGGGGGTATTTTGACGTATTGTCCCGAAAGGGCATCGGCACCCGGATCCGGGTGGTGCTGCCGCCCGTGGAGGCGGAGGCGGGCCGGGTGAACGGTGAATTGATACGAAATTAAGATAATCATGATGGGTTTGACAAGATTCACCAGTGGAAGATGCTATACAAATTTACAAAGACGGTATACAATATACGGATAAACCGATGAAGGGGGAGTGCCCGTTGGCAAAAGCGATTTTTGACGCGAACCGCTGCAAGGGGTGCGGTTTGTGCGTGACGGCCTGTCCCAAGAAGATCGTGGAGATCTCCAAGGGACTCAACGCGAAAGGCTACCATCCGGCGGAATGCGTGGACGAGGAGAAGTGCATCGGCTGCGCGTTCTGCGCCCGCATGTGCCCGGACTGCGCGATCACGGTGGTAAAGTAGGAGGCGGCGATATGGCAAAATTGATGATGAAGGGTAACGAAGCCGTTGCCGAGGCCGCCATTCAGGCCGGCTGCCGGTATTTCTTCGGATACCCGATCACCCCGCAGAACGAGATCCCGGAATATATGAGCCTGCGGCTGCCCCAGGTGGGCGGCGTGTTCCTGCAGGCCGAGAGCGAAGTGTCCGCCATCAACATGGTATACGGCGCGGCGGGCACCGGCGCGAGAGTGATGACCAGCTCTTCCAGCCCGGGAATATCCCTGAAGCAGGAGGGCATTTCCTACATCGCCGGGGCCCAGCTGCCCTGCGTGATCGTGAACATGGTCAGGGGCGGCCCCGGACTTGGATCCATACAGCCCGCCCAGAGCGACTATTTCCAGGCCACCCGCGGCGGCGGCCACGGAGATTACCGGCTGCTGGTGCTGGCTCCCTCCACCGTGCAGGAGGCCGTGGAGCTGACCCAGCTGGCCTTTGACCGGGCCGACCGGTACCGCAACCCCGTCATGGTCCTGGGCGACGGCGTCATCGGCCAGATGATGGAGCCTGTGGAGATCTGGACGCCCGGCTGCGGACGGGAGCGGGCGGTGCTCAACTCCCTGTACATCGAGCCGGAGCGGTGCGAGCAGCACAATCTGGACCTGGCGGCGACCTGGGCCAAGATGGAACAGAACGAGACCCGGGTGGAGTGCCAGTTCATGGACGACGCCGAGGTGGCCGTCGTGGCCTACGGCACCACGGCCCGCATCGCCCTGACGGCGGTGCGCCGGGCCAGGGAAGAGGGCGTCAAGGTGGGCCTGATCCGGCCCATCACCCTGTGGCCCTTCCCCTATGCGGCCATACAGGCGGCCTGCTCTCATGTCAAGCGGTTCCTGACGGTGGAAATGAGCCTGGGCCAGATGATCGACGACGTGAAGATCGCCGTGGCCGGGGCCCGTCCCGTGGAATTCTACGGCCGCACCGGCGGCATGATACCCGGCGTGCGCGATATCCTCAGGCGCATCGCCCCGGATAAGGAGGGATTGTAATGGCGGTGGTGTTTGAAAGACCCAAGTTTCTCACGGAAAAGCCGCTGCATTACTGCCCCGGCTGTACCCACGGCATCATTCACCGGCTGGTGGCGGAGGCCATAGACGAGCTGGGCTGCGGCGACAAGGCCATCGGCGTGGCGCCTGTGGGGTGTGCGGTGTTCGCCTATAACTATTTCGAGTGCGATATGTACGAGGCGGCCCACGGCCGGGCCCCGGCTGTGGCCACGGGCGTGAAGCGGTGCCTGCCCGACAAGGTGGTATTCACCTATCAGGGCGACGGCGACCTGGCCTCCATCGGCGCGGCGGAGATCGTGCACGCGGCGGCCCGGGGCGAGAAGATCACCGTGATATTCGTAAACAACGCCATATACGGCATGACCGGCGGCCAGATGGCCCCCACCACCCTGATCGGCCAGAAGGCCACCACCGCGCCCCTGGGCCGGGACGTGGAGAGGAACGGCAATCCCATCCGCATGAGCGAGATGCTGGCCACTCTGGACGGCCCGGCGCTGATCCAGCGGGTGAGCGTCCATGACGTAAAGCACATCATGGAGGCCAAGGCGGCCATCAAAAAGGCCTTCCAGTGCCAGATCGACAAAAAGGGCTTCAGCATGATCGAGGTGCTCTCCACCTGTCCCACCAACTGGGGCATGACCCCCGTGGAGGCCCTCAAGTGGCTGCAAGAGAACATGATCCCCCAGTATCCCCTGGGCGTGTTCAAGGAGGTGTGAGCATGGAGAAACAGCTGATCATCGCCGGCTTCGGCGGACAGGGCGTTTTGCTCATGGGCCAGCTTCTGGCCTACTCCGGCATGCTCTCCGGCCGGGAAGTGACCTGGATGCCCGCCTATGGGCCCGAGATGCGGGGCGGCAGCGCCAACTGCTCCGTGGTGATCTCCGACCGGCCCGTGGGTTCCCCCAAGGTGGAGGAGCCGGATACCGTCATCGCCATGAACCGGCCCAGCATGGAACTGTTCGAGAAGACCCTGGTGCCCGGCGGCATCCTTCTGTACAACAGCAGCCTGATCGACGTGAAGCCCTCCCGCACCGATATCAAGGCCTATCCCGTGCCCGTCAACGACATCGCCAACGACCTGGGCAATACCCGGGTGGCCAATATGGTGATGCTGGGCGCGTATATCGGCGTGGAGCCCCTCTTCGACGTGGATACCCTGGTGGAGGCCCTGCGGCATAAGCTGGGCCCGGCCAAGGAAAAGCTGATCCCCCTGAACCGGACGGCCATAGAGAAGGGTATAGAGACGGTGAAGGGGTAACGAGGGGAGACGCTGGGCGCTGCGCGCGCCCAGACCTGCGCCAAAGGGACATTGTCCCTTTGGAATCCCTTCCTGCCGCCTTCGGCGGGAACGAATTGTATATTGAATAATATAGAAGAAAGATCGCTGTGACGGCGGTCTTTCTTCGTCTATTTATATTTATATGATGCGTAATGTGGAATGGGGGAACGGATTGCTTCGTCGCTTCGCTCCTC
>CADAGW010000058.1 GCA_902787475.1 uncultured Eubacteriales bacterium | reverse complement strand
GCCCAAAAAATCCTCCGGCAGGGGGCGGGCCACCCATTTGATCTCCTCCACCAGCCAGTCCTCCCCCGCCCGGCGCAGGCCGTCCGCCCGGCCAAAGAGGCACAGCGTGCCGGAGGGCAGGGGGTATTCGCCGCTTAAAACCGCTTCCGCCCGCTCCCCCTCGCCGTAGCCCGCCTGCCGGGCCTGGTGAGCCCGGGCCCCCTGGCGCATGGCCTCCGCCGCGTTCGCCTCCGAGTACAGGTCGCCGCCCTCGCAGGCGAATTCCGCCAGGGTCCTTACGTTTACCCGCACCCGGACAGGGGTATCGTCCATCGAATCTGTATCCTCCAAACCGCGGGGAACGCCGGAGGTGTCCGGCGATCCCGTTTTGTATCATTTCGCATCGAAACGGCGTACACTTCAGGGAACGGATTGCTTCGTCACTTCGTTCCTCGCATTGACAGCAGGGCTTTCATGACGTTTTTGACCGATGAGGGAATCCGCAGTCCCGATTCATCCTTTGGAACCAGGTCGATATGCGTCTGTGGGCCGGGCGCATCAGATGAAGGGCCGCCTGTCCAGCACCAGTTTTAGGGGCGTGCGGGCGGTGAGGCGGCCTGGCAGGGCGGCCTGGAGCTCGGCCAAGGCGCACAGGGCGCCAAAGAGCATGTGGAGGTCGTTGAGGCCCTCGTCGGTCTCGGGGTCGAGGGAGAGAAGATACCCAGTGTAGCTCCGGGCGAATTCGTCCAGGGCCTCTTTGGCCTCGGCGAAGCGGCGGCCGCTCTGGCGGAGGGCACGGCTGAGGCAGAACACCCAGTCGATCTCCATGAAGCCCACCATGCGGCCAAAGGTGGGGAGGACGGCCCCATGGCGGTAGAGATTCAGGCAGGTGTCCACCAGCCTGTCCGGATAGCGGAGGGGCATTTTGGCGTATTCACAGTTGAACAGGTAGTGGAAGGTGCCCGCCAGGTGCCAGCTTTGGGGAGCAATGCCGTCTATGGGCACGGGGCTGACCGGAGCGGCATCGGCAAAGCCGCGCCTCCACAGGCCGGTGACCGGGTCGGCCTCGCTCCAGAGCCAGTCGAAGTAGGCGCTTTCCCATTCCTCGGTGCTCTCCCCCGCCAGCTTCGTTCTTTTGCCAGTCCAGGCCGTCCAGCAGCGCGTACAGCCCCTCCCGGCTTCGGTAGGGATCATAAGCCGCCAGCCGGTGCGCGGGCCGGGCCTCGAACAGCTCCAGGGCCGCCGTCACGTGGGCCGTGGTGTGTATGGGATGGTGGGTCGCCTCGGTGAACAGGCCCGTCTTTTCGTCCTGCATGCCCCGCATGGTCTCCACGAAGGCCCGCCGCTCCCCCTCGTCGGCGGGGAACCGGCCCAGGGTATAGAGGATATTGGCCGCGTCCGCGCAGCCGTAGGGATTGACCCCCATCTCCCGCCCGTCCCGGTGCCACAGCCAGCGGGCGTACTGCCCCGGCCCCAGCCGGTGCCTCTCCACGATCCTCTCCGCCGCGTCCAAAAATCCGTCCAGCTTCATATCCGACCCTCCCAGCCTGCCGCTTCCATTTTCACATCAGTATTCTGCGCCTCCCCCGCGTTTTCCTGCCGCATCTCGCCGGGAACCGCAATTTGAACCTTTCTGCCCGAAAAACGGCGTCAACCCAGCACAGAAAAACACTCCCCGGCGGGAGGAAGTCCTGCCGGGGAGCGGGATTGCAGCATAGGAAAGGAATCAGTTTGGATCGATGACAATATAAGGGATGTTGTGCTCGACTGCGTAGTCATATCCTGTATTGCAGCCGACGCATACAAGTGTCAAGGCTTCACAGCCGTCGAATGCGCCTTCACCGATGGAGGTGACGGTGGTGGGTACATAGACCCTGGCCAGTCGGGTGCATTCGGCGAAGGCTCGATCACCGATACTGGCTACCCCGTAGGGTATGACCACCATTTCTGCGGAAATGCCCGCGAACGCTTCGTCTCCGATGGCTGTAAGACTCGTGGGCATACACAGCGTATCCAAATTCTGCTCCGTGACAATGACCGTACATTCCGCGGTCACACCGCTGGATGCAGTCGCCGTAATGATGGCCGCGCCCGGGAACCGGGCCTCTATCCGTCCATTTCCGTCCACAGCCGCCACGCTCTCGTCGCTGCTTGTAAAGGTCACAAGATGGTTCACGCAGGATTGAGTGCGCATGGTCACGTTACAGGTCAACTGCGCCGCCGCGCCTTCCTGCACGATCATTTCCGCCCTCTCAAACACCGCCGCCGTCACGGGATAGCACACGTGGAGCACGGCGCTGCGGGAAATGCCAGTATCTGTGGCAGCGGTGATGGTCACGTCTCCCGGTTTGTACGTAGTCACCCAAGTAGAGTTTCCCGTGCTCCCGTCGGTCAATGCGATCATTTCGTCGGAGCTTGTCCAGGTAAACGAGGCTGTGCCGCCCTCGGGTACGGCATCCACGATTTGCACGGAAATGCCGTCCCGGGCCACGACCCAGCCTTCCGATACCGCAAAATCCTCCAGCGGCGTGTACACCCATATCTCTATCTTCTGGCTCGCCCCGCCCGCCGTCAAGGTAATGGTGGCATATCCGGTGCTGAGGGCCGTCACCACGCCGTCCTCCACCGCGGCGACCTCCGGCGCGCTGCTGCTCCAGGACAGGGCGGGATCATCAAACCTTGGGAATACATCATAGGGTATGGACGCGGAATGACCGACTGCAATGGCCAAGCTCGCTATTCCTATCGTAACAGTACGGTCCGCATCAGGTTCGTATCCCGGGCTGTCCACATTGACCACATTGTATCCCTGCTGCCGCGCCCAAACATCCACATCCGTATATTCATAACAATAGATCGTTGAGCCACTGGGAAACACATTCGAGGGAAAGGTTATCGAGATATCAGGAATAAACACCCGCATCGCATTGTCCTCGGAGAATGCGCTCTCGCTAATACTCATCAGGCTGTTCGGCAGTGTGATGCTCATTAATCCTGTGCAGTTTTTGAACGCACGCATGCTGATGCTCCACACACCCTCCGGAATCGTGATGCTCTTTAGCTTTGAGCATCCATTAAACGCATCGTAGTCAATATTCCTCAAAGCCTTCGGCAGCATAATGCTCATTAGCCCTGTACAGTTATAGAACGCATAACCGCTAATGTGCGTCAGGCCAGCCGGCAGTGTGATACTCGTTAGTCCTATGCAACTATCGAAAGCGCCACGACCAATACTCGTCACGCTGTCCGGAATCGTGACGTTCGTCAGTCCTGTGCACTTACTGAACGTATTATCGACAATACTCGTCACGCTGTCCGGAATCGTAATGCTCGTTAGCCCCGTACAGTTATAGAACGCCTTTCTGCCAATACTCGTCACACCATTTGGAATCGTGATACTCAATAAACTTGTGCAGTTTTCGAACGTGCTATACCCAATACTCGTCAAGCCGTCCGGCAGCGTGATGCTCGTTAGCCCCGTGCAGTTATAGAACGCATTATCGCCAATGCTCGTCACGCTGTCCGGAATCGTGATGCTCGTCAGCCCTGTGCACTCACTGAACACACCATTGCCAATGCTCGTCACGCTGTCCGGAATCATGATGCTCGTTAGCCCTGTGCAGTGATAAAACGCATGACCGTCAATTCTCGTCACACTGTCCGGAATCGTGATGCTCGTTAAGCGTGTGCAGGATGCAAACGTACCAATAAGCCTCGTCACGCCGTACGGAATTCTGATATCCGTCAGGCTTATGCAGCCATCAAATGCACTACTACCAATGCTCGTCACGATCTTGAATTTCTACCGACTTTAAGTCCATTCCCCATGGATTTGAATAGTCGGTCGTATAATTTTGCATCCTTCCCGTTCCGCTGATGGTGAGCTTGCCTGCGTCGTCCAGCGTCCAGGTGAGGTTCGATCCATTATTCCATCCACAGATACCGGATCTCACGATCCCGGCGGAGGCGGTTGTTTCTGAAATCAACATCCCGAAAAACAATATGGTTATAACCATTAAGGGCAGCAGCCATTTCCCGAGATGGATTCCCTTCATGCAGCGCACGACCTTTCAGAAAAGTACAGAAATAGTATACGCACTTTGCAACGCATTGTCAATCATCGAATCGCGCAAAGTACAGAAAGTACAAAAAAACATTCCCCGACGGGAAGGAAGTCCCGTCGGGGAGCGGATTATGGGGTGGGGATCAGTAGAGAAGGCTCTTTTCCGTCTTGGGGTCGAAGAGCTGGATCACCTTCTCGGGGAAGGTGAAGCGGACGGGCGCGCCGTATTTCAGATCCGCCCGCTGCTGGTCGGACAGGTCCAGGGTGGGGATGCGCAGGATCACGGAGCTGTCGTCCGGCATCTTGGCGTGGAGATGGAGCTCGGAGCCCATCATCTCGTTGACCCTAAGGGACCCTTCCACGCTGCCCCGGGCTTCGTCGAAGCACAGCTGGCAGTGCTCGGGGCGGACGCCCAGGATCACGTCCATGGAGCCCGCGCCGTGCTGGGAGAGGAGAAGGCACTTTTCGGGGCTCAGGGGGACCTTGAGGCCGTAGAGCTCGGCGGTGTAGGCGGCGCCGTTTTTGGTGAGGCGGGCCTTCAGGAAGTTCATCTGGGGGGAGCCTATAAAGCCGGCCACGAACAGGTTGGTGGGCTTTTCAAAGACCTCCTGGGGGGTGCCCACCTGCTGGATGTAGCCGTCCTTCATGATGACGATCCGGTCGCCCAGCGTCATGGCCTCGGTCTGGTCGTGGGTGACGTATATGAAGGTGGTGTCGATGCGCTTGCGAAGGAGTATGATCTCCGCCCGCATCTGGTTGCGCAGCTTGGCGTCCAGGTTGGACAGGGGTTCGTCCATCAAAAACACCTGGGGCTCCCGGACGATGGCCCGGCCGATGGCCACCCGCTGGCGCTGGCCGCCGGAGAGCTGCTTGGGCTTGCGGTCCAAATACTCGGTGATGCCCAGGATCTCGGCGGCCTGGCACACCCGGCGGTGGATCTCTTCGTTGTTCATCTTGCGGATGCGCAGGCTGAAGGCCAGGTTCTCGTAGACGGAGATGTGGGGATAGAGGGCGTAGTTCTGGAACACCATGGCGATGTCCCGGTCCTTGGGCTCCACGTCGTTGACCACTCTGTCGCCTATGGTGAGGGTGCCGGCGGAGATGTCCTCCAGGCCCGCGATCATGCGCAGGGTGGTGGACTTGCCGCAGCCGGAGGGGCCAACGAACACCACGAATTCCTTGTCCTTGATCTCCAGGTTGAAGTCGTGGACCGCCACGACGTTTTTGTCGTATATCTTCTTGACGTGCTCAAGTTTCACGCTTGCCATTGTGATAACCTCCCGATGCTATTCTTGGGGCCGATCAGCCCTTGACCGCGCCGCCGGTGACGCCTTCCACGTAGTACTTCTGCAGGGCCATGAACAGCGCGGTGATGGGTACGGCCACCAGCACGCCGCCGGCGCAGAAGCGGGTGAAGTATCCCTGATAGTCGGCCACGTTCACCCAGCGGTACAGACCCACGGCCACGTTGTAGTTTGGCTCGCTGCCGAAGGCCACGTAGGAGGCGAACACGTAGTCGCCCCAGGGCGCCATGAAGGCCATCAGTATGGTATAGATGACGATGGGCTTGGCCAGGGGCATGATGATCTTGTAGAACACCTGGGCCCGGGTGGCGCCGTCGATGCGGGCGGATTCGTCCAGGGACTTGGGGATGGTGTCGAAGAAGCCCTTGGAGATGTAGTAGCCCATGCCCGAGGAGGCCACGTAGATCAGGATCAGGCCGGGTATGGCGCCGGACTGGGTGAGGCCCAACTGCTTTAAGAGGAAGTACAGCGTGATCATGGTGAGGAAGCCGGGGAACAGGCCCAGCACCAGCACCACGTTCATGATGAGCTTGCGCCCCTTGAACCGCAGGCGGGAGAGGGAGTAGCTGACGGAGAGCACGATGATGGTCTGAAGCACCGCCACGAAGGCAGCGATGATCAGCGTGTTTCCGTACCAGCGGAGGAAGTGGCTGGATTCGTCGAAGAGGAGCCACTTGTAGTTGTCCAGGGAGAACACCTTGGGCAGGAGGTAGTTGACCATGCCGCCGTTTTCGGTGGCGTAGGAGCGGAAGGACTGGAGGACCAGGAACACGAAGGGCACCAGCCACACGACGCTCATGACCACAAGGGTGATGTATATGGCGGTGTTGACCCTTCTCTCGTGGCCTTTTTTGCTGCGCAGCCTGCCCTGGGGCTTCACTTCCCGAATGACGCCTGCCTCCTCGTCCACCACAATATCGACTTCCGGTATATTATTCTTTGCCATTACTGGAAATCCTCCTCATTCTTGACAGACGGGATCAGGTTGTAGGCCAACAGGTTGATGACAGCCAGCACCACGAACACCAGTATGCCCATGACGGCGGCCAGCTTGTAGTTGGTGTCGTTGACGGTCATCTTGTAGAGCCAGGTGATCAGAAGATCCGTGTACCCCGCGTTGCCCGACAGCTCCAGGGACAGGGGCTTGCCGCCGGAGAGCAGGAAGATGACGTTGAAGTTGTTGATGTTGCCCGTGAAGGAGGTCAGAAGATAGGGGCCCGTGACGAAGAGCATATAGGGCAGGGTGATCTTCTGATACATCTGGAAGGCGTTGGCCCCGTCGATGCGGGCGGATTCGTAGAGGTCCGCGGGGATGTTCATGAGGATGCCGGTGGCGATGAGCATGAGGTAGGGTATGCCGATCCACACGTTGATGAGGATGACGGTGAACCGGGCCCAGCCGGGCTTGGTCCAGAAGGGGATCGGCTGGGAGATCCAGCCCCACTTCATCAGGTAGGCGTTGATGATGCCGTCCGCCGCGAACATCTTGGACACGTACAGAAGGGACACAAACTGGGGAATGGCGATGGTCATGACCAGTATGGTGCGCCAGACCTTTTTGAGCTTGATGCCCTTTTTGTTGATCATGATGGCCACGAACATGCCCAGGAAGTAGTTCAGGAACGTGGCGAAGAAGGCCCACACCAGCGTCCAGAACAGCACCTGGCGGAAGGTATCGCCGTAGCTGGCGCTGTCGGAGGAGAGCAGCTGGCGGAAGTTGTCAAAGCCCACCCAGGTGAACAGCTTGCTGGGCGGCTGGTGGGTGGCGTCGAAGTTGGTGAAGGCCACCAGGATCATAAAGAGTATGGGCAGTATGGTAAAGACCAGCACGCCCAGGGTGGGCAGGGCCAGCAGGGTCTTGTGGAACTGCTCGTCGGCCAGGGAACGGATGTCCTCCCGGGCGGACTTGAGCTTTTTGCCGGACTCTACAATCTTCTGGGCGGTGAAGCTCTGCTTGATGGACAGCCGCCAGGTGTAGAGGAAGGCAACGATGAACACCAGGGTCAGCACGCCGTAGAGCAGGATAAAGAAGGAGTTGTCGCCGTATACGGTCTTGCGCCCTTCCTTATAGGTCTCTATGACGCCCAGGGTGTTCAGCTTGGCCAGGTAGGCCGCGCCGAAGTTGACCATGTAGAGGTTGAACACCGTCTGGAACAGGAAAAAGAGGATGCCCCGCCCCACCTGGCCGTGGGACGCGGAGCCGAAGCCCATCACAAGGTAGGTGAGCCTGGTCTTCCAGTCGCCGTCCCGGAAGGTGGTGATCAGATCGTATATGGCCAGGCCGAAGCGCCGGATGAGCCCCCACAGGCCCAGTATGAGGCCCTTTATGCCCCCGGCGACCCTGCCCGGCAGGGCCTTTACGAACTGGCCCGCGCGATAGGCCAGCTTCGCGGGCTTGCTCAGCTTGAGGTAATTGAGATCCGCCATGTCAGCATCTCCCCCGTTGCGGAAATATCCGTTCTTTCATCGGAAAAGGCCCGAGGGGTTTCCCCCCGGGCCCTTGAAGCGTGTGGATCAGTTGGCCGCGTAGGAAGCAGCGGTGTCCTGGAAGGTGGTCAGAACAGCCATGAGCTCCTCGTCGGTGGCGTTGTCCAGCTTGTCGCCGATGACATCGTCGCCCAGAGCGGTGGCCAGGCTCCAGTAGTCGCCAGGATACTGGCCCTGCACCACGCAGTACTTCATCTGGTCCGCGATGGCGGCCAGGGCGATGTTGTTCTGCACAGCCTCATCCTCGGCAGCCTTGATGTTGGAGGGGCCCCACTCGACCGCCTTGAAGCGGTAGAGCTGCGCCTCTTCAGAGGACAGGTAGGCGGCCAGCGCGTCGCAGGCGGCCAGCTTGTCTTCGTCGGTCTGAGGCTTGACGCCGATCATCTTGTAGCCGACGAAGCCGCCCATCTGGAAGCCGTCCACAGTGGGCAGCTTGCAGGCAGCGTAGTTGTCGCCCAGCAGACCCTGCACAGCCTTGGCATCCCAGGGGCCGTCCACGATGGCGCCGATGTCGGAGGCGTTGGAGGCGGAGGAGCCGTTGACGAAGGCGGGGCTCTTGGCCAGGGTGATCATGGCCTTGAGGGCGCGCACGCCGTTCTCGGAGGCGTAGTCCACGTTGCAGGCCACGAAGTTGCCCTCGTCGTCCACGTCATAGGTCAGGGTGCAGCCGGCGCCGAAGAAGAAGGCCACATCGTACCAGCCGGAGTTGATCTCCATGTAGAAGTTCTTGCCGGCGGCTTCGCAGTCGGCCAGGATGCCTTCCAGGGTGGAAGGATCGGTGACGACGCTCTTGTCGTAGTAGAGGAAGTAGCCGTTGTCGACGGTGATGGGGTAGGCGTACATGGTGCCGCCCAGGGTCACGGCCTGCACGGCGCCGGGCACGTTTTCTTCGGTGATGGCGGCGGCGTTGTTCTCTTCCACAACCTCCAGAGCGCCGGCGGCCACCAGGCGGGCCAGCTGGTCGTGCGCGAAGGTGAAGATGTCCGCGCCGGCTTCCACGTCGGTGATCATGTTGCTGGCGGCGTCGCCTTCGCCCACGGGCTGAATGGTGACGGTCATGTCAGCGTACTGAGGATTGGCGGCCTTGAACATGTCCACCAGTTCCTGGGTGTAGCCCACGGACTCCTCGGAGACCCAAACCTTCAATTCGCCGCTGTAGCCGGTCTCGTCGGCCATAGCCACGCTGGTCATGGCGAAGACCATCACCAGAGCCAGAACGATACCAAGGATCTTTTTCATGGGGTATGCCTCCTTTTATGATGCAGAAAGGGGAACGGGACGGGCCCGTTCCCTTCCTTTATGCATATTATATCACGGCCTGTGACAAATTTCAACACCTGAAGTAAATATTCACAAACATACAGGTTAACAGGAAGTGAGTCTGATCACCGCCGCGCCCGTGGCGGGAAGGGAAACGGTCCCCCTGACCGCCCGGCCGGAGAGGAGCTCGGTACCGTCCGGAACGGATAGGCACTGCTCCCTGCCGGAGAAGTTCATGAGGAACAGGTACTCGCCCCGGCTGGCCGCCCACACTCCCCGGGGAAGGTCCGGCACCAGGGGTTTTACCCCCGCGCGGGACAGGAGGCGGGAGAAGAGATGATCAAGGAGCTCGTCGCCGGGCAGGGAGGCCACGTATACCGCCAGGCCCCTGCCGTATTCGTTTTCCGTGACGCAGGGGGCGCCGGCGTAGAAGTCGGAGGCGTATGTGCCCAGCACCCGGGCGGTCTCGGCGTGGATCAGGTCGCAGTAGTAATGGGTGTCGTATACGCTCCCGTCCTCCATGCGCGCGCCGTTGCACTCGGAGTCGGTGAGGGCGTCGGTCTCCTCGGCCCAGATGCCGAACAGGGGCCTTAAGGGCCCGGGGAAGCCGCCCAGGAAGCAGAGGTCCTCCTCATCCACCCGGCCGGTCATGCAGGTGGCGGTGAGCACGCCGCCCTGTTCCACGAAGCGGGTGAGCCGCTCCGCCGCGCCGGGACGGAGCATGTAGAGAAGGGGCGCGTCCACCAGGGCGTAGGAGGAGAGGTCGCACGTCTCGTCGATCACGTCCACGTCCACGCCCCGGCGCTTGAGGGCGGCGTAGTGGCGGATCACCGTTTCCAGGTACTTTTTGTCCCTGCGGGGGCCTTCGCTTCTGTCCAGGGCCCAGCGGTTCTCCTGGTCGTAGAGTATGGCCACTTTGGGGGCGGGCATACGGCCCCGGACGTCCTGCAGCTTTTTGAGGGTCTCCCCCACCTCCGCTACGTCGTGGAAGGTGCGGGTGTTCTCACTGCCCTCGTGGCTCACCACCGCGCCGTGGAACTTCTCCGCGCCGCCCCGGCTCTGCCGCCACTGGAAGTACTGCACCGTGTCCGCCCCGTGGGCCACGGCCTGAAGGCTGGAGAGAAGGTGCATGCCCGGCTTTTTCAGCTTGCAGATGTCGTGCCAGTTCACCTGGGAGGGGGTGGACTCCATGAGGGCGAAGGGGCGGTTTTTGAGGCAACGCATGTAATCGTAGTTGAAGGCGGCCTCCGCGGCGTTCTTTTCGTCCGGGCCCACGCCCCAGCCGGGGTAGCTGTCGTAGCTGGTGAAGTCGATCTGATGGGCCAGGGTCTGGTAGTCGAAGCCGCCGAAGCAGCACATGAGGTTGGTGGTGACGGGGAGGTCCGGTGTGAGGCGGCGCAGGGGCTCCATCTCCGCCTTGACGAAGTCCACGGTCTGGTGCGTCACGAACCTGCGCCAGGCGAGGGTCAGGCCCAGAAGGGCGTCCTCGCCCTGGGGCGTGGGGCTGTGGATCTGGTTCCAGTCGGTGAAGGTCTTGCTCCAAAAGCCCGTCCACCAGGCGGCATTGAGGGCGTCCAGGTCGCCGTAGCGGTCCTTAAGGAAGGATCTGAATGCCTGCTGGCACATCTCGCAGTGGCACTCGCCGCTGAGCTCGTTGGATATGTGCCAGCCCACCACCGAGGGGTGATGGCCGAAGCGGCGGGCCAGGGCTTCGTTGATCTTCGCCACCTTCTCCCGGTAGACGGGGGAGGTGAAGCAGTGGTTGTGCCGCCCGCCGTGGAGGTTCCGGCCCCCGTCGGGGCGGACGCGGAGCACCTCGGGATATTTCTGGCTCATCCAGGAGGGTCGCGCGCCGCTGGGGGTGGCCAGGAACACGGATATGCCCGCGGCGTGGAGGCGGTTCAGCACCCCCTCCAGCCAGTCGAAGGTATATACCCCCTCCTCGGGCTCCAGGGCCGCCCAGGAGAATATGCCCACGCTCATCAGGTTGCAGCCCGCCTTTTGCATCAGGCGCACGTCCTCCTCCAGTATGTCGGGGCGGGAGAGCCACTGGTCTGGGTTGTAATCGCCGCCGTGGCCCAGGAAGGGAAGGGAAAGTGTGGGCATGGTAAAAACCGCCTTTCGTCGAAATGAAAATGGGATCAGCCCTTCATGCACTCCTCCAGGGCGATCTGGCTGTATCGCCAGAGGCGCTGGGGCTCGTAGCGGACGGTGGAGATGTCCTTTAAGATCATTTCCAGGTGCACGCCATTGTTCCGGGCGGCGTCGATGGTGCGGCGAAGGTCAGCTCTGACCGCGTCCTCGTCGAAGGCGGTGGTGGCCAGCATGGCGGGAGAGGGCTTGTTGCTCATGATGATGCTCTTGGGCAGCTTCTCCGCGAAGGCCTCCCGGTGGCTCCAGGGACTGCAGGAGATCTTGCGCACGTTGGGGAGCCGGCTCACGATCTCCATGCGGTCGTCCAGCCGGTCACAGCAGCCGTAGTAGATGTGCTTGAAGTGCGGGAAGATCCGCTCCATGTAGGCGCACTCGAAGTCCCGGGTGACCGAGGGAGAGACAGAAGTGAACAGCTGGGCCAGGCCGAAGGCCCAGGCGTCGTGGGAGGTGCCGTCGGGCTGCTCCACGTCATCGGAGCGGTAGGTCTGGGAGCAGTGGCAGTAGTGGATCTGGGTGTCGAAGAGGCGAAGGGCGTTGGCCTGCTCGATCTGGCCCAGATAACCCTGGGTCATCTTTTCCATCAGGGCGTGCATCATCTCCGGCCGGTCCATCAGCTCTATATAGCAGTTTTCCACGCCCATCCAGTAGGCGATGGTGTCCCAGGCGCCCAGGTGCATGATCATGCCGGTGAAGCGCCAGGGCACGATGCCGCTGAAGAGACAGTCCGCCTCCTGGGCGATCTCCTCCTGGCGGGTTTTGTCCAGGGTCAGTGTGGGCGTGTGGATCTTTTCAAGGTCCTCCGGGTCGTTGATCAGGCACTCCATGGCCTGGGAGGCCACGTCGCTGGTGTTGTCCAGGAGCAGGCGCTTCACCTTGGCGTCCAGGCCCCAGCCGCTGGAATGGATGGGCCGGGGGATCTTGATGTAGGGATCCACCACCATGTCGCAGGGCATGTGGTCCCATTTGTACATTTCCTGGAGCAGCCAGGTCTCCACGCCCCGCCAGTAGGGGTCCTCCACATGGCAGTCCAGGCACCCGTCCACGTTCAGCTCGTTCCAGGGGATCTGATCCATCAGCGCCCGGGGGCGCTCGTTTTCAAGCATATTGAACCGGATCCAGCCCGCCCGGCGTTCCTTCTGCTGGGGAAGCGCGGCGATGGCGGCGTATTTTTGGGCCAGGGTGCGAAGTCTTTCTGTATCCTTAGCGCTCAGTGCCACAACGATTCCTCCCTTCACAATCATGGACAAGTATATATGATTTGGGGCCGTTTGTCAATTTGGTTTTGAGGGATGCGCCAAGAAAAAGCCGCTCCCCCATTGCGGAGGGACGAAGGCGGAGGTATAATGGCGGTGCAATATCATTCCATATCATAATGACAGAGTCCCGGGGACGGATTGCTTCGTCGCTTCGTTCCTCGCAATGACACGGGGGCTTTCGCGTCGCTGCGAGGGGGGAGCGAAACGCCATCGAAGCGATCCATGCTCCAAACGATCATTCAGATGTCAAACGGTATGAAAGGGAAAAGGGGTGGCGGGATGATCACGCTTCAAAGGGTCACGGAGGAAAAGCGGGAGCTGCTTTGGAACATCAACCAGAAATATCTCTACGAGATGACGAATTATTACCCCGATCCAATGGATGAGGACGGGAATTACCATTACGGGCATTTTGAGGAATACTTCACCGATCCCGGGAGGGAGGCGTATTTCCTGTATGACGGAAACGA
>CADAGW010000057.1 GCA_902787475.1 uncultured Eubacteriales bacterium | reverse complement strand
TTCTCGCCCATGACGGCATCCCCTTATCCGCCGTCACGGACTACCATCTCTATCCCGTCGCGGACAACTCGTCCCCCCGCCTCTCCTGCGACAGACTGGAGTATACCCTCAGCAACCTGGTCCACTTCGGCTTCGGCGATCCCGCCCTGGCCCAGAGGTGCCTTAACGACCTCACCGTCTCCCCAAACGAAGACGACCAGCCCGAGCTCACCTTCCGCTCCCCGGATCTCTGCGTGACCTTCGCCCGCCTGGCCCTCTCCTGCTCCCGCGTCTACACGGCGGACGAGGACCGATACAGCATGCAGATCCTCTCCGAGGTCCTCGAAAGGGCACTGCGTCTGGGCGTGATCACCCTGTCCGACCTCTCTACCACCGAGCCCCGGGTCATATCCATTCTCGAAAGCCACCCGGACACCCGCCAACTGTGGCGCTCCTTCCGCTCCCTCTCCCGCCTGGTCACCGCAGAGACTGACGCCCCCGTCTCCCTCCGCCGGGTCGTCCCCGCCAAAAAGCGGTATATCGACCCCCTGTGCCCCGGCCACGGCCGGGCCTCCGCCCTCTCCTCCGACTTCCGCGCCGACCTGACCGCCTACCTGGCCCAGCCCCAGACCCACTGGGTCTGCGCTGTATAGTTGAATCCGGCAATCCTATGTGACGTTCCCCTCTCTGCTTCCTCTTCCCGATAATCCTTCCATACTGTGCCTTTCCCATAGCTTCCCATTGAGGGGAAGCTGTCAGCCGCAGGGCTGACTGATGAGGTGGCCTCCCCCCTCTCGCTCCGCACTTCATCCTCTTTAGCTTCCATACCCCGTCTCCCTGATGGCTTCCCCTTGAGGGGAAGCTGTCAGCCGCAGGGCTGACTGATGAGGTGGCCTCCCCCGCGCCAACCATCTCTGGCCTCACTCCTCCATCACTGACACCCCGAGTCTCCGTAACAGATCCCCACATACCCCTTCAAAATTCCCATTGACGTCCGCATTGGAGTATCTTATCACTGTGATCCCCAACTTCCCCAGCGCCAGTTCTCTTTCCCTGTCATAAGCCATTCCTTGATCCTCATAGTGCTGGGCCCCGTCCAATTCGATCACGAGCTTCTTCGAAGCGCAGTAAAAATCTACGATATAACTTCCGATAACCTTCTGACGGTGAATCGCCACAGGAAGCCCTTTCAAAAAGTCATACCACAGCTTTCTCTCTTCTTTGGTCATTTCACGCCGCAGCTTCTGGGCATATTTCGTCAATCTGTGGTCGTTCATTCGATGCATAGGTCACCACCTCATCCGTCACGGCTCACGCCGTGCCACCTTCCCCTCAAGGGGAAGGCCCTCCTCCTGGCAATCCCCCGATTGAAACAGGCAGCCCGCTGCATTTCAAGCCAGGCTGCCCGCTTCATTCCGGATCACATTAGCGATCCGTATTGATTCTCTTATTTCGTCCCGAACACATACTTCGTGGTATGGTCGTAATGCGCCCCGGCCTTCAGCACGCTGTCCGGGAACTCGGGATGGTTCACGCTGTCGGGATGGAACTGGGTCTCCAGGCACAGCGCCTCCCGCTTGTGATACTTCTTCCCCTTCTTGCCCTCGGTGACGCTCTCCAGCATATTGGCGGCGTAGAACTGCACCCCGGGCAGGTCGGTATACACGCTCATGGTGCGGCTGTCGCCCTCCACATATGCGCACCGGCGGAAGCCCTCCCCGTCAATGACGAAGTTGTGGTCGTAGCCCTTGCCGTTTTTGATCTGCTCATCGTCGGCGTCGATGTCCTGCCCGATGATCCGGCCGCCTCTGAAATCAAACACCGTGCCGGTCACGTCCCTGAGTTCTCCCGTGGGGATGCACCCGTCGTCCACGATGGTGAGCCGGGAGCAGTCCAATGTCAGCTTATGCCCCAGTATATCCCCCTCGCCGTTCAGGTTGAAATAGGCGTGGTTGGTCAGGTTCACGGGTGTGTCCTTGTCCGTATCCGCCTCATAGCGTATGGTCATGGCGCACTCGTCGTCAAAGGTGTAGGTCACCTTCACATTCAGCGTGCCGGGATAGTTCTCCTCCCCGTCGGGGCTCACAATGGACAATTCCAGGCTGTTCTCCCCCACGCTCTTCACGTGCCACATCTTCTCGTTGAAGCCGCTCTTGCCGCCGTGCAGGTGGTTTTTGCCGTCGTTGGCGTAGAGCCTGTACTCCTTGCCGTTCAGGGTGAACCTGCTGTCGCCGATCCGGTTGCCCACCCGGCCGATCAGCGCGCCCAGATACCCGTTGGTGGGGATATATCCGCTCACATCATTATATCCCAGCACCACGTCCTCCATCTTGCCGTCCTTGTCCGGCACCACGGCGGACACCCAGATCCCGCCGTAATCCAGCACCGACACGCTGGCCCCGCATTGGTTCGTAATGGTATAGAGAGTCGTTTCCACACCCTGGGGAGTCTTTCCATAGGAACGGGACGTGATCATGGCAATTCCTCCTTGTCATCTCTGCCCGTCTCCCGGCATACCATGCCGGGAAGGGGGCGGTACGATTGATTCCTTGGGAGCTGGCGCTTTCGTTTTTTGTGGGCCTGGCACTTCTGTGGGCCCTGTCCACAGTTCTGGTGTGGCCCCGCCGCATCGTCTGGCGGCTCATCACATCGAGCCTCGTCTCCGGCCTGTGCCTGTGGGCCATAGACCTGTTGTCTCCCGTCACGGGTCTCTTCGTGCCCCTTACCCCCTTCACCCTCCTGGCGGCGGGGGCGCTGGGCCTGCCCGGCGCGCTGGTGATGGCGGTATGGGCCTATGCGCTCATCCCCCTGTGACGGGCCGCGCCGGATACAGTATACCACATCCCCGTCCCGTTTTCAACCGATTCCTTTTCCTGCCTGTAATCATAACACAGCAACAACCAAAACCCACCCATTGCCATGGTATACTTCTATTGTGTATCCATCATCTCTCGGGAGGCAGCAACTTGGCTGATCAGAAAAAGAACAAGATATTCGGCGCGGCCCTGTCCGTGTCCCTGGTGGTGCTCATGAGCAAGGCCCTGGGCTTTTTTCGGGACATCATCATGGCCAACATGCACGGCACCTCCGCCGGCATGGACGCCTACAACGCCGCCTACGGAATATTCTATATCCCCATACTCCTCATGAGCTCCTGCATCACCTCCACCCTGGTGCCTCTCTACATCGGCGCCCGGGAGAAAAAGGGCATCCGGGAGGCCAACCGGTTCGCCAGCAACGCGGTGACCATCTTCTCCTTGGTCAGCATCCTGATCTCCGTGCTCATGATGGTCTTCGCCCCCCAGATCGTACGCCTGGTGCACCGGGGCTTCCCGCCGGATACCCTTGGCCTCACCGTGCGGCTGGTGCGCCTGATGCTCCCAAGCCTCCTGTTCTTCGTGCTGGCCATCCTCTTTTCCTCGGTGCTCAACGCCAACCGGCGCTTCATCCCCGCCCAGCTCACCGGCTTCCCCCTCAGCTTCGCCCTCATAGCCTCCACCCTCATGTCCCGGGGCCCCCGGGGCGTGGAGATGCTGGCCTGGGGCGTGGCGGCTGCGGGCCTTCTCCAGACCCTGGTGGTCTATCCCTTCGCCCGCCGGGACTTCCGCTACTCCCCCCGGCTGGACGTGACGGACGCCCGGTTCCAAAAGATGATGTCCATGGCCCTGCCCGCCTTCCTCAGCATGGCGGTCAACGAGCTGAACCACATGATCGACCGTTCCCTGGCCTCCGGTCTGCCCGCGGGCAGCATATCGGCCATGAACTACGCCTTCAAGCTCATCACCTTCGCCCTGGGGGTGCTGATCGTGCCCCTGACCACGGTGCTGTTCTCCCGCATGAGCGAAAAGGTGGCCCAGCACGACAAAAAAGGCATGATGGCGATCCTGACCTCCTGCATGGAGACGGTGCTGCTGGTCATCGTGCCCATCACCATACTGGGGTGCGTCCTCTCCCGGGACGTGATCTCCCTGGCCTACGGGCGGGGCCGGTTCGATCAGCACAGCGTGGCCCTCACCAGCGGCGTGTTCGCGTTTTATCTATTGGGCCTTGCGGGCTTCTCCCTTCGGGACGTGTTCAACCGGGCCTTCCATTCCCTGGGCGACACCCGCACCCCCATGTATATCGCCGGCGGCAGCGTGGTGCTGAACGTAGCGCTGAACCTCATCCTCGTGCGGGTGATGGGTGCCAACGGCCTGGCCCTGGCCACCTCCATATCCGGCCTGGCCTCGGCCCTCACCCTCCTGTTCCTTCTCCACTTCCGGGTGGGCCACATGCGCTTTTCCCACGTGCTCATGGAAATAGCCCGCATCCTCCTCTCCGGCGGCGCTTGCCTCATCTGCTGCCTGCTCCTGCACCAGGCGGTGCCCCCGGCCCGGGGCGCCATCCTGCTGATCCTCCGCCTGGGCGCCATCGCCGTGCCCAGCCTGGCGGTCTACTTCCTGTGCTCCATCCTTCTGGGCGCCGATTCCATGTCCTTCTTCCGGCAAAAGCTGAAAAAGCGGAGGTAACACATGACAGACCGGCTGTATTACGACGATTCCTACCTGACCCGCTTCACCGCCACCGTGCGGGAGGTCAAGGACGGCTGGGTCCGCCTGGACAGATCCGCCTTCTACCCCACCTCCGGCGGCCAGCCCTACGACACCGGCGTCCTCTCCGGCCTGCCGGTGACCGACGTGGAGGTCATAGACGGCGACGTGTGGCACAAGGTGGAGGGCATTCTCTCCCCCGGCCAAACGGTGGAGGGAATCATCGACTGGCCCCGGCGCTTTGACCACATGCAGCAGCACGGCGGCGAGCACCTGCTGGCCGGCGAGATATACCGCCAGCTGGGCGGCGTCACCATAGGCCTTCACCTGGGTCACGACGAGGTGACCATAGACTGCGACCTGCCGGACGGCCGCCTGCACCTTACGGATGAAGAGCTCACCGCCCTGGAGGACGGCGTCAACGGCCGCATCCAGGCGGACGCCCCCTGCCGCTGCTGGTTCCCCAGCGAGGAGGAACTGGCCTTACTGCCCCTCCGCAAGCCCCCCACGGTGAAGGAGCACGTCCGCATCGTGGCCTTCGGCGATTTTGAGATGGTGGCCTGCGGCGGCACCCACCCCTCCTCCGCCGGACAGATCGGCCTGGTCAAGATACTGGACGCGCGCCCCTGCAAGGGCAAGATCCGCTTCACCTTCCTGTGCGGCCAGCGGGCCCTCATGGACTACCGTGACAGATTTTCTGCCTTGGCCCGGGCCAGCGGGCTCCTCTCCGCGGGCTACGCCGACCTGCCCGACAAGATCCAGCGCCTCAAGGACGAAAACCATTCCCTCCGCCTGGCCCTTGCCCGCGTCAAGCGGGACGAGGCCATGGCGCAGGTCCGCTCCCTCTCCGGCCAAAGGATCATCAAGGCCATTTTTCAGGGCCTCGGCATGGACGCCCTCCAGGAAGCCGCCCGACTGGCCCTCTCCCTGGGCGCGGACGCGGCCCTCCTGGCCTCCCAGGAAGATCACGGCGTCCTCCTCCTCTTCGCCCGCTCCGCCAGCCTGCCCCGGGACATGGGCCAGCTTCTCCGCTCTTGCGGCGCGAAGGGCGGCGGCCGCCCCGACTTCGCCCAGGGCCGCGCCGACACCCCCGACGCCCTGGACAAAGCCGATGCCCTTCTCGCTTCTGACCAGGCATAACCCCATACAACGTCCTGCCCCGCATAAAACGGTCATGCAAAAAAAGCAGTCCCGATCCATCCCCTTTGGGATTCGATTGGGACTGCTTATATCTATTCACACTTTCAAACCGTTCAGGGAAGCGTGTGCCCATAAACCGAGTCATGGCGTGGAGCGCGGCGGCGAAGCAATCCGTTCCCCATGATTCTGTGATTTGAATACAGAATCGTATACAGCCAGTATGGCCAGTTCACATCCTCCCCTGCGCCTCCCGGGCGAAGGAGCATCCGCAGTAGTCCTGCCGGTATATGCCGTACTGTCTGCACAGCTCGATGGAGCGCTTGTACCCCTCCCGCTTCTTAAAGTCCGCGGGCAGGAAATACAGCTCCCCTTCCCCCGGCGCCATGGGCCCGGCCTCTGTCCCGTCCGCCCGCGTCAGGTCCCTGTCCGACAGGGCGATGCCCACCCCGTTCACCAGCTCCGGGTTTTTGTGGGGTGACACGGTGAGGGTGGTGGAGAACCATCCGATGCCCATTTCCCGGGCCCTTTGGGCGGTTCTCTCCAGCCGCGCCGTAAAGCACACCGGGCACCTGGCGCCGCCCTCTCTTTCCCCCTCCAGCCCCTTCACGGCGGAAAGGAAGGTGTCCACGTCGTATTCCTCGATGATGACTTTTACGCCCAGTATCTCCCCCAGCCGCAAAAGCTCCCCCGCCCGCCGGTCATATTCCTCCCGGGGCATGATGTTGGGGTTATAGTAATACAATACGGGCTCCACATACTCGAGGAGCCTTTCGGTCACAGAGCTGGCGCAAGGCGCGCAGCAGGCGTGAAGCAGCAGCCTGGGCCGCCCCTCCAGGCGGCCCAGAATCGACTGCATGATCAGATCGTAATTGGTCTTCATTCCATTCATCCGCTTACATGTTTCTCAATGGGTAAAGGTTTCGATGTCGTGCTCATCGGCGTACTGCCGGGCGTACCCGTTGGCGCCGCACACGAACGCCAGCCCGTCGCACCCGTCGAAGGCGTTGGAGGCGATGTAGGTCACGGAATCGGGGATCTCCACCACCTTCAGGTTCGGGCAGTTCGCGAAGGCCCGGTTGGAAATGGTGTGCACGGTGGCGGGGATCACGGCGATGCGGCAGCCGGAGCCGGAGAAGGCGGCGGAGCCGATCTCTGTGGTACCGGCGGGCATGCGGAGCACCCCCTGGGAATAGGGCAGGGCGGAGGGCTTGACCACGTGCACGGCGCACGTGTCCTGTATGCCCCCGTCATATCCCAGATCCGCCACCAGCGTGGAATCGCCCAGCATCGTGCCCCGGAAGGTGACGGACCCGCCGTACATCAGCTTGCTGCCGTACAGGCTGGGGAATTCCAGACGGCACACCGGAGACAAGGTGGTCTCCCGCCAGCGGATCAGCCCGTCGGAGCCGCCGGTGACGGTGCCGGACACGGTGGCCCAGTCGCCCAGGGCCACGTACAGATCGTGGGTCTCAATGGTCACGGCCTGGCCCAGGCCGCCTATGGCCTCGAAGCCGCACCCGATCTCAGCGGCCAGATCCTGAGCCCGGCTGCCCGCCACGCCCCGTATCGTAAGGATTTCCGCGTTCACATTGTGCTTCCAAAACCCGTCCCAGGTGGTCACGGTGGGCGGCAGGGTGAGGGTGGTGAGGCTGCCAAGCCATCCCTGACTGGTGAGCACGGATATGCTCTCCGGAATGGTCAGGGAAACGATGCCGGTGTCCGCGAAGCACCACCCATCCAGAACCGTCAGCGTAGAGGGCAGTGTGACGGACTGAAGCGTCCCGCACCCCTCAAAGGCATTGCTCTTAAGGGTGGTCAGTCCCTCCGGCAGCACCACGTTCTTGACCGCGGCGTCACAGAAGGCTTCGCTGGCGATGGTGGTGACGCCGGAGGGCACATAGTACACCTCCACCACCATGGCAGCGCTGCCGGGGAAATAGAACAAAACGGAGCCGTCGGCGGAAAAGAGCACGCCGTCCCGGGCAGAGAAATAGGGATTGCCCGCGCCCACGCTGAAGGCATGGACGTCGCTCACCTCCAGACCCATTCCTTCAAGCAGCCACATGGGGTCGGACTGGTACTGATACGCATAGTCCTCGTTATCCGTAAACAAGGCGCTGGGGATATGGAACGTGTACACAGGCACGCCTTCCAGCGCGTTGTACCCCACGCTCTTCACGCTGTCCGGCAGGGCGGGCAGCGTCAGGTTGTAGCAATGATAGAAGGCCCTGAACCCTATGGTCTCAAGCCCCGCCGGCAGGGTGATGCCGGTCAAAAAGTCCATATCGGCAAACACCCCGTTGCCAATATGCAGCGTGCCGGGCCGCACGTCGCAGTGACTGCCCCCGCTCAGGGAGAAATGGATCAGCGTCTTGGTGTCCTGGTTGTACAGTCCCCCGCCGTAGCTGGCAAAGTGGGTATTGGCGGGATCCACCTGTATCTCGGGGAAGGTGATCCTCAGCTCCTCCAACGAGGCGGGAAGATATACGCTGTGGATCATGCTCTCGCTGAAGGCGTATCCCAGCACCCGCAGATGGGACCCAAAAGAGACCTCAGTCAGGGAATTGTAATCAAAGGCGTAATCCTCTATGACCTCCAGGCTGTCCGGCAGATAGAGGTCCTCCAGATCCGGCAGGTTGGAGCAGGCGTTTGCCTCTATCCGCTTGACGCCCTCGGGTATAGTGAGGGACTGGATTCCGCTGTCATACCGTCCATCGCCTATGCTGACCACCCTTTTCCCGCCCAGGTACGCGGGAATGGATACATACGTCTCGGTTCCGGTATATCCGGTGACCATCACGCCGCCTTCCACGTCCACCCAGGTGAAATACCCCTCCTGGGACACTGGCAGATTCTCCACCACCCACCGGCGCCCGGTACGGTACACCTCGATGGTCGTGGCCTGTCCCCCGGCGGTGACAGTGGCGCTGACCCCGGGGAAGCCGTTCACCAGCTTGATCTCGTACTGGGCCTGTATGCCCGCCCCGTTCACGGCGGACACGAACCGGGTCATAAACCCGGTGATCTCCACTATGGACATATTGTTGTCCAGCATGGCTACCTTTAGGGCCTTCTCTTCGGAGATCACGTATTCCTTCAGGCTGTTTGCCTGGGACGCGGTCAGGTTCAGGGCGTTCAGCGCGCTGATGGCGGGCGCTCTGTACCGCATGGGCACGTCCTCCACCTGCATCACCGTGTCCAGCAGCGCCATCTTGGCCGTCTGCCCGGCGTCGGGGCCGGCGGAGCCCAGAAGCACGTAGTCCTTCAGCCCGTTTTCAAGGCAGTAGTTCTCGCCCTCGGTGCCGGGATACACCGCCGGGAAGATATAGTCCAGGGCGTGGGCCCCGATCTCCAGCACCGAGCGGGGTATGGTCACCGTGCACATGGGCTCAAACCCGTCCGTGGCGTCCCCCCGGGCGTTGAAGGCGTAGGCCTCGATGTACTTAAGCCCCTCCGGCAGGGTCACGCTGGTGAGCCGGGAGCCCGCGAAGGCGCTTCTTCCCACGCTCACACAGGTGGCGGGCAGCTCGATCCGCGACGGCGCGCCCATGCTGCCGCAGGCGCTGTTGCACACCCGGGTCACGCCGTTCTCCACCACGATCCGCTCCACCTGGTAGGCGTATTCGTAATAGTCGTCCATATCGTATCCGCTGTCCAGTTCCTGACCCACCCGCTTGGTCAT
>CADAGW010000056.1 GCA_902787475.1 uncultured Eubacteriales bacterium | reverse complement strand
ACAGTGAAATGGTGTCCCCCATGTTCAGCCCGCTCTTCTTTCCTTTTGTCATGTCCATCAGCAGGCTCCGCTTTTCCCCGTCCCGCCTCTCCGGCTCCGGCGCGCCTATCATGCGGGCCATCCTCCGCCCGGTCTCGTACATATTTTCCCCGTTCTCCGCGCCGAAGTTGTACACCCCGCCGCCGAGGCGCAGCGCCGCCTCCAGGTTCTCCGTCACCGCCTCCGTCCAGGTCACGCCCCGGTGGTCGGTGCCGGAAAAGGCCAGCCTCTCCCCCGTCTCCCTGCTCTGTATCATCCTGGTCAGCAGGTTCGGGTGCGCCGGCGTCCCCTCCCCGGGCAGGTCATACATCCACCCGGCCCGAAGGATCACGCACTCCGGCAGGATTTCCAGCGCCCGCCGCTCCATTTCCAGCTTGTGCCGGGCGTACACCGTCCGGGGACAGAGCGGCTCGTCCTCGTCAAAGGGCCCCACTCCCCGGCACCCGTTGTACACCTGGTCGGAGCTGAACAATATCACCTTCGCCCCACCGGCATGCCTGACGATATACAAGGGCAGCATCACATTGGCCCGCCAGGATTCCTCCCCGTGCTCCTCGCAGTACCCGGTGTCGCTGATGGCCGCCGTGTGGACGATCACGTCCGCCCCGGCCCCCTCCGTCCATTCCGCCACCCGGTCCTCCCCGGCGTCCCGCAGGCACCCGGGCGCGAGGCGCGCCACCTCATATCCCATCTTTTCCAGCGTCCGCGCCGCCCGGCTCCCGACGAATCCCCGGTCTCCTGTCACCAGCGCCCGGCCCATCAATCCCATCCCAAAAGCCCCTTCTCCTCCATAAACGCCTGCTGGAGCTCCATGTACTGATCCACGAAGTCCTCCACCGCGTCCATGGCCGCGTCGTTCTGGGCCCCCAGCTCCTTCCCCAGCCGCTCCGTCAGAAATTCAAAGGCGTCGTCGTCGTCATAATAGCTCTTCCCCTCCAGTACGCCCGCCTTCTCCATATACGCGAAGTCCCCGTCAATGGCCAGGCTCAGCACCTCCGGGAGCCTCTTCGCCAGCACCGGGCATGCCTTCTTGTCGAAATGGGCCTCCATCCAGGCCATGGCCTCCGCCTTGTCGTATCCTTCCATGTCCATATCCCCCGTTTTCTGTCTTTTTCTCTCATTGTAGCATATTTTTTGTCCCTTCACAATCGGCCCCGCCCATTTTTTTCTTCAAAATCGCTTTACGCGCCGCCCCAAATAGAGTATAATAAATGTATATCGATCTTACGGGGGAAGCCCATGACCATACGCCTCATCGCCGCGGACCTTGACGACACTCTTCTGGATGATTCCTCCCGCCTCACAGACCGCACCCTCCGGGCCATATGCCAGGCCCAGCGCCTCGGCTGCCATGTAGCCTTCGTGTCCGGGCGCATGGTCTGCGCCATGCGGGATCTGATGCTCCGCGCCCACATCCACACCCCCTGCGCGGCCTACAACGGCGGCGCCCTGGTGGATCCGGATACCTTCGCCTTTTTAGAGGAGACCCCCGTCCCCCTGCCGCTGGCCAGGGAGGTGCTCCTCTACTGCGAGGCGCAGGGCCTCCACGCCCAGGTGTATGTGGACGACGTGTGCTACAGCGAGACCCTCAACGACACCGCCGTCTCTTACGCCGCCGCCGTACAGCTCACCCCCGGAGTACACGTCCGGGGCGCGGGCATGAAGCTGTCCCGCTTTCTCACCCGGGGCAGCACCAAGATGCTCATCATAGACGACCCCGCCAAGGTGGCCCGCCTGGCCGGAGATCTCTCCGCCCGGTTCGGATGCGAGCTCATGTTCGCCTCCTCCCGCCCGGCCTATCTTGAGATCACCGCCCGCGCCGCCAACAAGGGCACCGCTTTAACGTCCCTGGCCCGCCGACTGTCCATCCCCATGAGCGAGGTGGCCGCCTTCGGCGACGGGGCCAACGACGCGCCCATGCTCTCTGCCGCCGGCTGGGGATGCTGCGTGGCCAACGCCCACCCCGCCGCTCTTTCCGCCTGCTCCCACCGCTGCCCGGACCATGCCCGGGACGGCGTGGCCCAGGCCATAGAAGCCCTCATTTCCCTGGGCATGATCGGAGGACAAGCATGATCAAGGTATCCGACCTTGTGGAGTCCCTGCACCTGGAGGTGCTCTCCCCCGCTCCCACCCCCTCCTTCTCCGTCAAGGGCAGCGAGACCAACCGGCCCGGCCTCCAGCTCACCGGCTTCTGGGAGTTCTTCGCCGCCGAGCGGCCCCAGATCATCGGCCGGGTGGAGAGCGTATATCTCTCCTCCCTGCCCCCGGCCCTGCGGGAGGAGCGGCTTCGCCGCTTCTGCTCCTATCCCCTGCCCTTTATCCTCATCTGCCGGGGCATAGACACGCTGGGAGATCTGGTGGAGATCGCCAAGGAAAACCACATCCCCGTATTCCGCACCGCCGAGCGCACCACACGGGTGGTGTTGGACCTGATCGCCTTCCTCAACAACCGCCTGGCCCCCCGCACCAGCCAGCACGGCGTGCTGGTGGACGTGTACGGCGTGGGCATACTCATCACCGGCGAGAGCGGCGTGGGCAAAAGCGAGGCCGCCCTGGAGCTGGTCAAGCGGGGACACCAGCTGGTGGCCGACGACGTGGTGGAGATCCGAAGGGTCGCCCCCAACAAGCTGGTGGGCGAGTCCCCCGAGATGATCCGCCACTTCATGGAGATCCGCGGCATAGGCATCATCGACATCGCCACCATGTACGGCATCGGTTCGGTGCTCCGCTCCACGGGCATCGACATGGTGGTACACCTTGAAAACTGGGTCCGGGGCAAGGAATACGACCGGCTGGGCATGGAGGACGAATACATCACCCTGCTGGACGTGCGGCTTCCCCGGCTGGTTCTGCCCGTGCGGCCCGGGCGTAATCTGGCCGTGGTGCTGGAGGTAGCGGCCCGCAACCTCCGCCTCAAGGAGCAGGGCTACAGCGCCGCCCGGGAGCTGGACAAGCGGTTCACCCAGCGGCTGGCGCTTTCCCAAACCGACCATACAGATCAGGAGGAATGAACATGTATTATGTAGGCATCGACGTGGGCGGCACCGGCGTGAAGGCCGGCGTGGTGGACGAAAGCGGCAGGATCATCGCCAAGGCCACCATCAAGACCGCCGTGGAAAAGGGCGCGGACGCCGTCATGGAGGACATGGCCGAGGTGGCCGGACAGGCCGTGGAAAAGGCCGGACTGACTATGGAAGAGATCGAGGCCATAGGCATCGGCATCCCCGGTGTCCTGGATCCCGCCACCGGCATCGTCCCCTTCTGCACCAACCTGGGCTGGCACCAGGTGCCGGTGATTGAGCGCATGCACGAGCTCACCGGCCGCCCCATCTACGTGGACAACGACGCCACCGTGGCCGCCCTGGCCGAGAGCGTGGCGGGCGTCAGCGCCGGGGTCAAAAACAGCGTGTTCCTCACCCTGGGCACCGGCGTGGGCGGCGGCATCGTCATAGACGGCAAGGTCTACTCCGGCACCCACGGCGTGGCCAGTGAGCTGGGCCACCACATCACCCACATGGGCGGCGAAAAATGCACCTGCGGCAACCGGGGCTGCTGGGAGCGCTACGCCAGCGCCACCGCCCTGATCCGCATGGGCAAAGAGGCCGCCGCGGCCCATCCCGAAAGCGCCCTGGCCAAGTTCACAGACCTCACCGCCAAGGACGTGGTGGACAGCGCCAAGGCGGGAGACGAGACCGCCCTGGCCGTATTCGACCAGTACACCGAGGAATTGGCCCTGGGCATGGTCAACATCATCAACTTCCTGGATCCCGAGATCATCGCCATCGGCGGCGGCGTGTCCGCGGCGGGCGAATTCCTGCTGGAGCCCATCCGCCAGAAGCTGAAGAAATACGTATTCTACAAGGACCTGCCCTACTCCGAGATCAAGCTGGCCACCATGGGCAACGACGCCGGCATCGTGGGCGCGGCCATGCTGGGGAGGAAGGACGCTTGACCAGGCTGTGGGTTCGCCTCCTTCTGCGCCATAAGATCATCCGCCAGGCCACCGTCCCCTGCCAAAAGGGAAACGAGGCCGACGCCCTTCTTGCGGCCCTCAAGGACTTCGACGCCCCCGCCCCGGTGTGGCTTGCCAAGCACCGCCGGGAAATGGACGAATTCAGCCGCACCTGGTTTTCAAAGAGCGACTTCGTGGAGAGCGTCTCCTTCGACCGGCTGGAGATCGAGCTGATCGACGAAGACGGTGCCTCCCATTCGTCCCAGGACCCCCGCAACGCCTTTTGATCCCCATTTTCGCGGCCTTTGGGCCCTATGGGCGACAGTTCGCGCGAAAATTCTTGACGGATAAAGCGATTTGCGGTATACTGTTTTTACGCAAGGAGGCTCGAGCATGTCCAAGATCACCAAAAAGACCCCTTCCGCCCTGCCCATCTACATGGCCGCCGCCGTGTGGATCGTGCTGGCCCTGTTTCTGCCCATGCACCGGCTGGTCAATATCCTCATCGCCGCCGTGCTGAGCCTGGCCGCCTGGTTCGCCGGCAAAAAGGTCCTCTTCCCCGACAAGGTGGAAGAGATCGAGGTGCCCGACGGCACCGGCGACCCGGAGCTGGACAAAAAGCTGGCCGCGGCCCGGGAGCAGCTCGCCCAGATCCGCGCCTGCAACGAAAAGCTGCCGGGCGAGGAGATCTCCCAGCGGCTTGACCGCATCGAGCAGACCGGCCTGTCCATACTGGACGTGGTCACCCGCCAGCCCGAAAAGCAGTCCCAGATCCGCCGTTTTCTCAACTACTACCTGCCCACTACCCTGAAGCTGCTCGACAACTACATCTACCTGGAGGGCAGCGGCGCGGAAAACGCCCAAACCATCCAGACCAGCGTGGAAAACAGCCTGGAGATGATCGCCTCGGCCTTCGAGAGCCTCCACGACCAGCTGCTGCGCTCCAACGCCATCGACATCACCAGCGAGATCCAAGCCATGGAAACCATATTCGCGTCGGACGGTCTGGCGCGCAAATAACGAGGAGGATGCCACATGGATCAGGAAATCAAATTGACTCTGGACACTGCCCCTGCCGCCCCCAATCTGGACCCCATCGTGGAGCAGGCTCTCACCAAGCCCGAAGAAGTCCAGCCCGTGTTCACCGCCGACGAGCAGAAGATGATCGACGAGTTCTCCCAGAAGATCGACATCCAGGATGTGAACCTGGTCTTCCAGTACGGCGCCGGCGCCCAGCAGAACATCGCCAGCTTCTCCGACAGCGCCCTGGCCAACGTCCGCGCCAAGGACCTGGGCGAGGTGGGCAACATGATCTCCAGCCTCGTGGTGGAGCTTCGTGACTTCACCAAGATCGACGAGGAGCGGGGCGGCCTGTTCGGCCTGTTCAAGAAGAACGTGGACAAGCTGCAGCTGCTCAAGTCCCGCTACGACAAGGCCGAGGCCAACGTCAACACCATCTGCGCCAACCTGGAGGAGCATCAGGTCACCCTCATCAAGGACATCTCCACCCTGGATCAGCTGTACAATCTGAACCTGAAATACTTCAAGGAGCTGTCCATGTACATCGCCGCCGGCAAGAAGCGGCTGGAGGAAGTCCGCGCCACCGATCTCAAGGCCGCCGTGGACCGGGCCGCCGCCAGCGGACTGGCCGAGGACGCCCAGGCCGCCAACGACCTGGCCTCCAAGTGCGACCGCTTTGAAAAGAAGATCTACGACCTGGAGCTCACCCGCAACATCTCCATCCAGATGGCGCCCCAGATCCGCCTGATCCAGAACAACGACCAGATCATGGCCGAGAAGATCCAGTCCTCCCTGGTCAACACCATCCCCCTCTGGAAGAGCCAGATGGTCATCGCCATGGGCCTTGAGCATTCCCGCAGCGCCATGGAAGCCCAGCGCGCCGTCACCGACGTGACCAACGAGCTGCTCCGCAAAAACGCCGAGGCCCTGCACACCAGCACCATCGAGACCGCCAAGGAGTCCGAGCGGGGCATCATCGACATCGAGACCCTGACCGCCACCAACGAAACGCTGATCCAGACCATGGACGAGGTGCTGGCCATCCAGAAGGAAGGCCGCGAGAAGCGCAAGGCCGCCGAAGCCGAGCTCACCCGCATCGAGGATCAGCTGAAAGCCAAGCTGCTCGAGGTTCATAAAGGATGAAAATCACGGAAAACCGTCACATCGCCCGCGCCGTGCTGGCCGTGGCCATCATCGCCAGCATACTGGTCTCCGGCGGCAGCGCCCTGTCCAAATACAAGTCCGCCGCCACGGATACCTTCTATGCCCAGGACGGCATCTCCTTCGACCTGATCCGCCGGGGCGAAAGCGCCGCGCTGCTGGCCACCCTGGCCCAGTCCTACTCTCTGGACTCTTCGGTCATCGACCAGGTGACCCAGGCCGCCGCCGCCGTCAGCGACGCGAATCTGGCCATAGGAGACAGGGGCAGCGCCCACGCCGAGCTTTCCCTGGCCGTGGACCGGCTGTATACCCTTCTTGACAAGGCGAACCTGTCCGCCTCGGACAAGGACTACGCCTACTCCCTCTACAAGGAGATCCAGTCCCGGGCCCAGATCATAGACCACAGCGACTATGACGCCAAGGCCGCCGACTACAACAAAGAAGCCTCCGGCTTCCCGGCCAGCCTCATCGCCGCCCTCACGGGCCTCGGCGCCCTGGACTCCTTCCGTTGACCCATCGCTCCCATCGCCTGCCCGGCCCCGTCGCCGGGCAGGCGTATCCAAATCGGTGGAGGCGCCCATGAACAGCCGAGAAAGGGTCCGCCGCGCCATGCATTACCAGAGCGTGGACAAGGCCCCCCTGCAGTATTACTACTGCCCCGTGGGCTACTACGAGCACGGCGACAAGCTGAACCAGCTCTATTCCCGGTACCCCGGCGACTTCGGGCCCTTCCGCCCCATGCCCATACCCACCATCCCCCCGGAGCACTTCGACCAGAACGGCCGCTACCACGAGTTCAAGACCGACGAATGGGGCGTCACCTGGGAATACCGCATCTACGGCATCACCGGCATCCCCTATGACCGTCCCCTCAAGTCCGCGGACGACATCCCCGCCTACCGGGTGCCCCCGCCGGAGCTTTCAGATCCCGCCGCCTTTTCCGCCTTCCGCACGGAGGTCTCGTCTCTTCACCAGGGCGGCTACTACGCGCTGGGCCAGGCCAGCTCCCTCTACGAGCGGCTTCTGCACCTCTACGGCGACGAGAACGTGCTCTGCGACATCGCCGCCGACGAGCCGGAGATAAACGACCTTGAAGAGCGTCTGGCGGACCGGGGCGAATACAACGTCCGCAAATCCATCGAGGCCGGCTGCGACGGCATCGCCATCGGCGACGACTACGGCACGGAAAAGGGCATGATCATGAACCCCCGGCGCTGGCGGGAATTCTTTAAGCCCCGCCTTAGGCGCATGCTCCGCCCCGCCGTACAGGCCGGGCTCGACATCCACTGCCACTCCTGCGGCCAGATCCTGCCCATACTGGAGGACCTCCGCGAGATCGGCGTCACCTCCATATGGCCCCAGCTCCCCGCCTACAACATGGAAGAGTTGGCCGCCCGCTGCCGGGATCTGGGCCTCGCCGTGGCCATACACACCGACCGGGCCCGCACTATGACCTACGGTTCCCCTTCTCAGGTTCGCGACCTGGTCCGGCGGGAATTTGACACCTTCCGCGTCCTGGACGGCGGCTCCTGGTTCTACGTGGAGGCCGACAACGGCTTCCCCTTTGAAAACCTCCAGGCCCTGGTGGAAACCATCGGCCAGTGGCGCTGACCCACTATGCTTCGAGGTGTACGCCCATGAAACGCAGATTCCTGCTGGTCCTCGCCCTCTCTCTGGTCCTCTCCTGCCTGTCCCTCCCTGCCCTGGCCGAAGTGCCCCAGCCCAACGGGGACTTCTACGTGCTGGACCTCTCCGGCGTGCTTTCTGACGAGACCAAGGGCAACATCATACTCAACAACGATCTTCTCTTTGGCGCCTGCCAGGGCCAGATCGTGGTGGTCACCGTGGATTCCACAGGAGATACCGATATCGGCGACTACGCGTGCGATCTTTTCAACTCCTGGGGCATCGGCTCCGCGGAAAAGAACAACGGCATGCTGATCCTGCTGGCCATACAGGACGACGACTATTACGTCCTGCAGGGCATGGGTCTGGAAGAAGCCCTGCCCTCGGGCACACTGGCCTCTCTCAACAACGCATACCTCGAACCCTATTTCGCCCAAAAGGACTACGACACCGGTGTCTGGGCCCTTTTCAGCCAGATCTATACCCGGGTGGCGGCCCACAGCGGCCTTTCCATGACGGCGGACGACACGCTGTATTCCCAATACCTGTCCGCCATACAGGCCCGGCCCTCCCGGGGCGTCCCGCCCCTTTTGATCCTGGCCCCTCTGGCAGTGATATTCCTTTTGTACCTGATCCTCTGACATTCCCGTCCTCCGGTCCGCCGGAGCGTTCCGCATAGATCTCATTTCAAGGAGGCATCCGCTCATGAAACACAAGCTCCTTCTCCCCCTGGCCCTCATATTCGCCCTGCTTCTGGCCTGTGTGCCCGCCCTGGCGGCGGTGCCCAGCCCCACGGAGGATTTCTACGTGCTGGACCAGGCCAACGTGCTCTCCGACGAGGTGGAGGGCACCATCGTGCTCAACAACGACGCCCTGTACGAGGCCTGCGGGGCCCAGATCGTGGTGGTCACCGTGGACACCACCGGAAGCACCGAGCTCGAGGACTACGCCCACGAGCTGTTCAACTCCTGGAACATCGGCTCCTCCAAGGAGGGCAACGGCGTGCTGGTGCTCCTGGTCATCCGGGACGACACCTACTACGTCATGCAGGGCAAGGGCCTTGAAAACACCCTCTCCTCCGGCGCCCTGGCCACCCTCAACAACACCTACCTTGAGCCCTATTTCGCCAAAAAGGACTACGATACCGGCGTGGCCTCCCTCTTCTCCCAGCTGTTCTCCCGCATCGCCGCCCGGTACAATCTGGATCTGACTGTGGACACCTCCCTCTACTCCAGCTACATCGCCTCCGAGCTGGCCGGCCAGCCCGCCTACGGCGGCGAAAAGTCCTCCGGCGGCGTCAGCTTCCTCACCATATTCATCATCGTCGTCATCGCCATGATCCTGCTCCATCTGATTTTCCGCCGCCGCAGGCCCCAGGCCTATCAGCCAATGAACGGCTACACCACCACGACTACAACCACCTATACCACCCCCGTTCGCCCGGCCAACACCCAGCGCAGCTTCCTGAGCGGCTTTATGGGCGGCTTCGCCGCGGGCAGGGCCACCTCCCCGCCGCGCCCCGCTCCAGCGGCTTCACCCGGCCCTCCTCCTCTTCCTCCTTCGGCAGCCTGTTCGGAGGCTCCAGCCGCTCCTCCTCGTCCTCCTCCCGCACCCGCTCCTCCGGCGGCTTCGGCGGCGGACGCTCCGGCGGCGGCGGATCCTCCCGAGGCGGCGGTGCCGGCCGCGGCCGCTGACCCCTCCCAAATCCCCATCCGCACCCGGTTGCTCCTTCATACCAACCGGGTGCGGATTGATCATCATTGGATGAAATTTGCATCACCATCGGATTCGCTTCCCCTGTCACTTCGACACCAAACTCCGAATCGCTCCATCCCCTACCACGCTCCTTCCCAATGGCTTCCCCCCTTGGGGGAAGCTGGCACGCGAAGCGTGACTGATGAGGGCCCCCCTTCGTCATCCACCATCCCTCCATTCCTCCCCATCGGATTCGCTTCCCCCGTCATTGCGAGGCGTATTAGCTGAAATTTGCATCACCATAGGATTCGCTTCCCCTGTCACTTCGACACC
>CADAGW010000055.1 GCA_902787475.1 uncultured Eubacteriales bacterium | reverse complement strand
GTCCTGGCTTTCCTCCTCCGGCGCCACGGCGTCCTGCGTTCCGCCCTCGGATTCAGAAATGTCCTTTGCCTCTTCCTCCTGCAGGCTGGTATCCATCGCTTCAACCACAGGTTCAGAAGCGCTCTCTGTCTCAACCGCCTGCGCTTCATCCCCGGATTCAGAAGGATCTTCCGTCTCCTGCGCCACTTCGGTTTCCGGTACCTCGTACCCGTCCCCGATATCGCCGTCCGGTGCCGTTTCGACAGCCTCCGCGCCGGACTCAACGCCGCTTATATCCTCCTGTACAACGGAAACCTCCGCCGCATCCCCGGCCTCCGCGGCGATATCGTCCACGGATTCGGCCAACGCCCCGGGCCAGGCCAGCATCAGCGCCATCGCCGCGCAGGCCGCCTTCTTTTCCCAACCGCTCATATTCATATCCAAACCTCCCTCGGTTTCTTTCGCACCCCCAGTATACCGCCCCAACCTTAAACCAACCTTGTACCGCAACACTTTTTTCGCACACAAAAAAGACCGGAGACAAGTCCGGTCTTTCCAAAGCGGCATATGGATTGTTAGCCCGCGTTCTGGGCGGCCACCAGCCGGGAGGCGCCGTAGATCTCCCGAAGTTTTGGCTTTTCGATCTTGCCGGTGGGGTTGCGGGGCACGTCGGCGAATATGATCTTCCGGGGCCGCTTGTAGCGGGGCAGCTGCTTGCAGAAGGTGTTCACGTCCTCCTCGGTGAGGGTCTTGCCCTCCTCCACCTGTATGATGGCCACGGCGATCTCGCCCAGCCGCTGGTCGGGCAGGCCGATGACGGCCACGTCCTTAATGAGGGGATGGCCGTTCAGGAAATCCTCGATCTGCACCGGATACAGGTTCTCGCCGCCGGTGATGATCACGTCCTTCTTCCGGTCCACCAGGAAGATAAACCCGTCCTCGTCCTCCTGGGCCATGTCTCCCGTAAACAGCCAGCCGTCCTTGAGGGATGCGTTGGTGGCGGCCTCATCCTTATAGTAGCAGGTCATGACGCCCGGGCCCTTCACGCACAATTCGCCCACGTCGCCCCGCTTGACCACCTGGCCGTTCTCGTCCACGATTTTGGTCTCCCAGCCGTAGCCCGCCTTGCCGATGGCGCCCACCTTGTGGATGTTCTCCACGCCCAGGTGCACGCAGCCGGGGCCGATGGACTCGGACAGGCCGTAATTGGTGTCGTACTGGTGCTGGGGGAAATACTGCTTCCAGCGATGGATCAGGCTCTGGGGCACGGGCTGGGCGCCGATGTGCATCAGCCTCCAGCGGGACAGGTCGTAGTCGGACAGCTTCAGATCCCCCCGATCCAGGGCGGAGAGGATGTCCTGTGCCCAGGGCACCAGGAGCCACACGATGGAGCACTTTTCCTCGCTGGCCACGGAGAGTATGTATTCGGGCTTGGTGCCCTTGAGCAAGACCGCCTTGCCGCCCACCAGGAAGGAGCCGAACCAGTGCATCTTGGCCCCGGTGTGGTACAGCGGGGGAATGCACAAAAACACGTCGTCCTTGGTCTGGCCGTGGTGGTTCTGCTCCACCCGGCAGGAGTGGATCAGGCTCAGGTGCTTGTGCAGTATGGCCTTGGGGAAGCCGGTGGTGCCGGAGGAAAAATAGATGGCCGCGAAGTCGTCCTCGGTGAGGGGAATGTTGGGATCCTCACTGGAGGCGGAGGCGGTGATCTCGTAGTAGGGATCGGCGAAGGGCGGACAGGGAGGCTGGCCCACGTAGATCAGCATCCGGCCCTGGCACAGGGTCTCGGCGATGCTCTCTATGCGGCCCACGAACTCCGGCCCGAACACCAGGGTGGTGATGTCCGCCAGGCCCACGCAGTAGTCGATCTCGTCCGCGGCGTAGCGGAAATTGAGGGGCACCGCCAGCGCGCCGGTCTTGAGCACGCCGAAATAGATGGGCAGCCACTCCAGACAGTTCATGAGCAGTATCCCCACCTTGTCGCCCTTTTTGACGCCCCGCGACAAAAGCAGGTTGGCGAAGCGGTTCGCCTTTTCGTCAAACTGGCTCCAGGTGATCTCCCGCCGGTAGGGCTGCGCGCCGGTGGGCTCGATTAGCTCATACTCCTTCCACGTCACGTGCCGGTTGGCTCTTTCCTCCGGATTGATCTCCACCAGGCACACGTCGTCGCCGTACTGGTCCCGGTTTCTGCGGAGCACGTCCACAATGGTCATGTCTTTTTACCTCCTGTATGGTTCTGGAGGGCATGAAAAACCGCCCTCCGTGCAGAGGGCGGATGTACCGCGGTACCACCTCATTTTAAGCTCTTCTCGCAAAGAAGCTCCTCGTTGGGTACGGGACAAAAGCCGATACCCCGCCGCCATAACGGGCGGAACCCGTCGCAGCCTACTCGGCGCGTGCCTTTGGGTGCGCGGCTCCCGGAATGTATTCCGAATCCTCCTGCTGACCGCCTCGCACCGCCCGGCGGCTCTCTTGACGCCCGGAAGACCGTACTTCTTTCCGATCAAAGCCTTTATGAATGGGATTATATCACTTGCACGCCGCCCGTGTCAAGGGGTTTTGGAAAAATTCGTCCCTGTCCTCACTCCGCCTGTATCCCGTAGCTTTCCAGCATCCACTGACCTATGTCCTTCATCACGGCGATCTGCCTGATCTGTATGGAGAGCGGGGGAGAGGACAGGCGGTCGGTGTCCTTCACGTTTTTCCGGTACCAGGGCCAGGCGTCCGCCCGGCGCAGGGTGTTGGAGCCCTCGAAGGTGAAATCTCCCCGGTAGCCCGAGTCGATCAGCCCCCGCATCACGTCGTCAAAGCTGATGGTGCCGCACATGGGCATAAGATGGGCGTCGGTTTTTCCCTCGTTGTCCTGCACGTGGAGGCCCCGAAGCTCGCTGCCCATGGCCAGTATGTCCTCGTATTGCCCGCAGCCCTGCACGTTGCCGTGGCCCGTGTCCCAGTTGATGTGCAGGCGGGGTATGCCCGCCTCCTCCACGAAGGAGCGCATCTCCGCTCCCGTGCGCAAAAAGTACTCCGGGTTCCAGGCCTCGGCGCTGTTCTCGGTCAGCATGTCCACGCCCCACTTTTCCGCGTCCGCCTCAAACAGCCGGTAAAAGGCGGTGTTCTGCTCCCGGAACAGGGCCTCGCTCTTGCCGCACCCCGCCGCGTGGATCACCGTGTGGGGGATGCCCAGCATGGCGCAGGCCTCTATGCTGCGCCGGGTGGAGAGGATCAGGGCGTCCCGGGCCTCGCCGTCCTTAAAATGCTCCCCGTCCGGGGAATGGGCCTGCACGAAGTCCAGACCGTATTTCCCCGCCGCCTCCATGCAGTCCCCGATCTCTTTTTTCCACCCGTCCCCGCTGCCGATCCAGGGGGAGCCCTTGTATATCACGTGATAAAACGACAGGTCGATGTGCCGAAACCCCGTCCGCGCCATGCCCTCCAGCGGCGCGGCCACGCTCCTGTCCTCATAATACCCCGTCAGATCCGCCGTGGTGCTGGCCAGCCTCATGCTTGTCCCTCCCTCTGCCGCCCGGATCTCCCCGGACGGCGGCTTCATTATAGCACAGCCCCGCCTCCGGCACAACCCACTTTCCATACGCACCGGCATACAAAAAGAACGGACGGCTTCGCCGCTACACTCCCCACAATGGCCGCAAGGTCGGCCCTGTCATTGCGAGGCGGCCCGAACTGTCACTTACTATGCTTACACTCCATGAATAAGTTTCTATATCGATGGCATGCTTAACGTACTTTTTCAGTTCCTCAGTAGACAATGCTTTCATGCTTCGCTCTCCCTTCGTTCATGTTCTCTCCATACATACATTTATTGTAACCTGAAACAGGTTATATGTCATTACCCTGAAACAGGTTAGGGCATAATCTGTTTGGGGTGAGAGCATGAAATATCAAAGGATTCGGGATCTTCGGGAGGATCACGACCTGAAGCAGATCAATGTGGCGAAGATATTGAATATGTCCCAGACGGGCTATTCCAAATATGAAACGGGTGAGAACGACGTTCCCACCCATGTGCTGATCGCGCTGGCGAATGATTACAATGTGAGCATCGACTACCTCCTGGGCCAGACCGACAAGCCGGAGAGGAACCGATAGCGGATCAGAAGGACGCGGCAAACACGATCTGAAGCCTCTTCGTCAAGGTATATCAAGGTATGTCAAGCTAAGTCAAGTTATGTCAAGTCATATCAAGCCGATGCCATCATCCATCATAAACAATCACCCGAAAAGCATATAGCCTTCCGGTCGAAACCGTATCATCATATCCAATTCATCACCGCCCGAAGGGCGGCAAAGTGGGATTCCAAAGGGACTAAGTCCCTTTGGCGAGGTGGTCTGGAGGGCGAGCAGCCCTCCAGCGCCTCCCCTTCTATGATTTACTCCTTATCCGGCAGAGGAGCCAGGGCCTGGTCCAGGTCGGCGATGAGGGTGTCCACGTTCTCGAGGCCCACGTGCAGGCGGATCAGGTTCTTGGGCACTTCCGCCTCGGGGATGCCGCCGGCGGTGACGCACAGGCTCTCAAAGCCGCCCCAGCTGACACCGTTCTGGAACATGTGGAGCCGGGTGGTGAAGGCGCGGACCTCCTCGGCGGTGCCGGAGGGCACGAAGCTCATCAGGCCGTTGCCGCCGGACATATACTTGTGATACAGCTCGTTCTGGGCGTAGGTGCGGGAGCCGGGATAGAACACCTTCAGCACCTTTTTGCTGTTTTCAAGGTACTCAGCCACTTTGGCGGCGTTGGCGGCGTGCTGGCGGAGCCGCACGATGAGGGTGCGCATGCCCCGGATCAGCAGCCAGGACTGGTGGGGGTCCATGTTGCTGCCGTAGAGGGCCCGCTCGGTGGACTGGATGCTCTCGATGATTTCCCGCCGGGAGGCGATGACGCCCGCCACGATGTCGCTGTGGCCGCCCAGATACTTGGAGGCGGTGTGGCATACGATGTCCACGCCGTGCTTTAAGGGCTGCTGGTTGATGGGGGTGGCGTAGGAGTTGTCGATCACCGTGCCGATGCCCTTCTCTCTGGCGAAGGCGGTGACGGCGTCCAGATCCTGCATGCGGAACACCACGCTGGAGGGACTCTCAAGGTAGATCAGCGTGGTATTGGGCCGCACGGCGTCTATGATCTCCTGGGTGTCGGTGCCGTGCACCAGGGTGTACTCCACGGCGAACTTTTTGCACAGGTAGTCCCGGATCAGCTGCATGGTGGGGCCGTAGGCGGTGTCCACCAGCACGATGTGGCAGCCGGTCCTGACGAAGTGCATGACGGCGCTGGATATGGCCCCCATGCCGGAGGAGAAGCACAAAGCGCCGTCGCCGCCCTCCAGGGCCGCCACCTTGCGCTCGGCGATGTCGGTGGTGGGATTGCTCACACGGGTGTAGGCGTAGGGATTGCCCTCGGGAATGTCGTTGGCGCCGTTATAGCGCACAAACAGGGAGTTCTGGAAAATGGGCGGCACGATGGCGCCCATGAATTTGCCGTACTCGTCGCCCACGTGGGCGATGATGTCCTCCGGGGTGGTGTACTTTCTGTCCCCTTCCGTCAGAAAAGCCATGTCCATACCCTCCTCATGTATACCCAGAATTGGCGGAGCAAACGCCCGTTTTGGCGGGCCATGTATCATTATACACATTGGCGGCGGAAATACAATAGGGAAATTGCAGGATCCATCATCAAAATTCATGATTGCCGATCAATTGGAATAGGGGACAGGGCCCGGAGGGATTTTTCCGGCGAAAGAGCGTTGACGGAACGCCCGGCGCATAGTACAATAGACACAAAGGAGAGTGACAGCTATGCAAAAGGTGGCCATCGTGACCGGCGGCACCAGCGGCATCGGACTGGCCTGCGTGGGACAATTGAGAAACCGGGGCTGGCGGGTGTTTACCCTCTCCCGCCGTCCGGGGGACGGGGATCATATCCCCTGCGACGTATCCGACGAGGCGGCCTGCGTCAGCGCGGCGGGCCGGGCGATGCAGGCGGCGGGCCGCATCGACGCGCTGATCAACTGCGCGGGCTACGGCATATCCGGCGCGGCGGAGTTCACGTCCCAGTCCGAGGCGGCGTCCCAGATCCAGGTGAACCTGCTGGGCACGGCCAATATGTGCCGGGCGGTGATCCCCCACATGCGGGCCCAGGGCAGGGGCCGCATCGTCAACGTCAGCTCCGTGGCCGCCGTGGCCCCCATACCCTTCCAGGCCTGGTACTCCGCCAGCAAGGCGGCCGTCAACAGCTACTCCATGGCCCTGCACAACGAGGTGCGGCGCTTCGGCATATCCGTGTGCGCCGTGATGCCCGGCGACACCGCCACCGGCTTTACCGACGCCCGGCACAAGCTGCCCATGGGCGACGAGATCTACGGCGGAGCCATCGCCCGGGGCGTGGAGCGGATGGAAAAGGACGAAAGGAACGGGGCCAGCCCGGACGCCGTGGCCCGGGTGGTGACCCGGTGCGCCATGAAGCGGCGCGTCCGGCCCCTCTACGCTGTGGGCGTATTGTACCGAGTGCTGGCGGCATTGGCCAAGATCCTGCCCGCGTCCACCGCCCGGTGGATACTGGGCCTTATGTACGGAGGATGAGCGTATGGCGGACGAGGCGTTGAGGCTCCCCTTCCGGGAGGTGCTGTGGGACGATCACCTGATGGATACGGCCCAGGGAGTGTCGGTGCATATGCATACCCCCCGCCGGGAGGGCGCGGTTTTCCGGTGCGGCGAGAGCTGGGAGGGCAATACCAGCGGATACTTCCAGATATTCCGGGACGGGCCGGGATACCGGCTGTACTACCGTGGCGCAGACGACAGCCGGGACGGGGACGGCCGGAAAATCGGCGGCACCCCCGGCCGGTTCTGCGCGGCGGAGAGCCCGGACGGCGTGCATTTTTCCCGGCCCAGCCTGGGCGTCGTGTCCTGGCGGGGCACGGGAAGCAACAACATCCTCTTTGACCGGGAGATGGACAATATATTCATCTTCCGGGACCAAAACCCGGACTGCCCGGAGGAAGAGAGGTATAAGGGCCTGTGCGGGGAATTCCGCCAGGCGCTGATGCTCTACACCAGCCCCGACGGCGCGCGTTTCTCGGAGACCGGCCATCGGGTGATGGAGGGCGGCAATTTCGACTCGCTCAACACCTGCTTCTGGAACCCGGTGTTCAAAAGATACGATCTGTACTACCGGGTGACCCGCCCGCCCCGCCGCAAAGACGGCCCGGAGCGGAACGCGGAGGGCCACGTCCGGGACATATACCACGCCGTGAGCCCCGATTTTGTCCACTGGACGGAAAAGGGCCCCATCGACTTTGGCCCGGACGCGCCGGATTTCCAGATGTACACCAACAACATCATGCCCTACCCGAGAGCGCCCCACATATACATCGGCTGGCCCGCCCGCTACACGGAGCGGAGGATGGACAAAGAGAGCATACCGTGCCTTCCCGACTGGCCGGTTCGGCGGGGCCTCATCGAGGAGGAGGGCCGAAGCGGCACCGCCATGACCGATACCATGCTCATGATCTCCCCGGGGCGCTGGACCTATGGAGATATGTACATGGCCTACGGCATGGCCGAGACCCTGAACCCGGTCACGGGGGACGAGGAGATCTCCCTCTACGCCACGGAGAACTACCGGGTGGCCCCTACCGAGCTGATCCGCTACACCCTGCGGCAGGACGGCTTTTTTTCCTGGCGTGCCCCCTGGCGGGAGGGGCGGGTGTTGACCCGGCCCCTGATCCTCCCGGGGGACCAGATGAGCCTGAACTTCTCTACCTCCGCCCAGGGCTATGTGCGCATCCGGGTATTGGACGGGGCAGGGGAGCCCATACCAAACCTGGACTCGGGGTATCTCTTCGGCGACGCCCTGCGCAGGGACGTGCCCTTCCGGGGGGCCCTTTCTCAGGCGGCGGGCCGGCCCGTGCGGCTGGAATTTGTCATGAGCGACGCGGACGTGTACTCCGTTACCTTCCGGGACGCGTGTCCGCCCCACCTCAGATAGACGGATATCGCCCTTTTCCGCTTGAAAAACGGGGGAGAATGGGATATAATGGGGCCGGGATCGGCCCATACACAAACAGATCGATATGGGAGGAAGAATATGGAACTGAGGGAGCTTCTCAAAGGAAATCTTCAGCAGTATCAGTCCATTCCGTTCTGGAGCTGGAACGACAGGCTGGAGCCCGACAGGCTGCGCAGGCAGATCCGGGACATGAAGGCCGCGGGCATCGGCGGCTTCTTCATGCACGCCCGGGGCGGCCTGATGACGGAATACCTGGGGGACGAGTGGTTCGACGCCGTGGAGGCCTCCATCGACGAGGCCCGCAGGCAGGGCATGGACGCCTGGTGCTACGACGAAAACGGCTGGCCCAGCGGCTTCGCGGGCATGAAGCTATTGGAGGACAAGAAAAACTGGGAGCACTACATCACCTTCTCCGAGATCGACGAGTTCGACCAGGAGGCCATGGCCTGCTACGTGCTGCGGGATCACAGGCTGGTGAGAGTATACAGCGGCGCGGCGGAATACGCCGTGTACGACCACCAGAACTCCTCCGTGGTGGATATTCTGAACCCCGCCATCGTCCGCAAGTTTTTGGACCTGACCCACGAAAAGTATTACGAGCGCTTCTCCCAGGCCTTCGGCAAATCCATGGCGGGCTTCTTTACCGACGAGCCCCAGTATTTCCGCTGGGACACCGGCTACAGCCCCTGCATCCGCAGCGCCTACCGGGAACAGTACGGCGAGGATCTGCTGGACGTGCTGGGCGCCCTGTTTGTGGACTGCGAGCAGGCCGACACCGTGCGCTACCGCTACTGGAGGCTGATGAACATACAGTTCACCGAGTCCTTCGCCGGCCAGATCTTCCGCTGGTGCTCCGCCCACAACTGCAAGCTCACCGGCCACGCCATCGAGGAGCGGGACCTGTTTTTCCAGATGATCTGCTGCGCGGGCATCATGCCCTTCTATGAGTACGAGCACATACCGGGCATGGACTGGCTGGGCCGGCGCATCGACACGGAGATCTCCCCCCGGCAGGTTTCCTCCGTGGCCCAGCAGCTGGGCAAGGAGCACGTGCTCACCGAGACCTTCGCCTGCGCGGGCTGGGACGTGACCCCCAAAGAGCTCAAGCGCATCGCCGAGTGGCAGTACGTAAACGGCGTGAACCTGATGTGCCAGCACCTCTACCCCTACTCCATCCGGGGCCAGCGCAAGAGGGACTATCCGGCCTTCTATTCCGAGCACAATCCCTGGACCACCCAGTTCCGCCACTTCAACGACTACTTCACGGCCCTGGGCTTCATGCTCAGCCAGTCCAGGGAGGAAGCGGACGTGGCGGTGATCCATCCCATACACTCCGCCTATTTCGACTTCAAGCGGCAGGATCCCCATTCCTGCGACGCGCTGTACAATGCCTTCGCCGCGCTGGTGGAGAAGCTGGGCGCGGCCAACATCGGCCACCACTACGTGGACGAGCACCTGCTCTCCAAGTACGGCAGCGCCATCGGCGGCAAGCTGATCATGGGCAAATGCGCCTACTCCAAGGTGGTACTGCCCGATATGAAGGGCCTGGATCATACCACCCTGACCCTCCTCAAGCGCTTCGTGGCCCAGGGCGGAAAGCTCTACATGGCCGGCCAGTGCCCCTCCTTCGTGGACGGCGAGAGGGCCAATGTGGATCTGAAGGCCAATATCGGCTTTGAGGACCTGAAAAACCCCGACTGCCTCATCGACGACGAGACCACCGAGGTGCGCTCGACCCTCAGACGCGCGCCCTTCGGCGACTTCATCTACGCCGTCAACCTGTCCGAGACCGCCGCCCGCGCCGTCACCTACACCGTGAAGGCCCCCGGCGCCTGCCGCTTCGATCTGGAAAAGCGGGACTACGAGGCCATCCCCTTCACCCGGGAGGGCGAATATGTGAAGGTGCCCCTGACCCTTCTGCCCGGCCAGAGCGTGGTGATCATGCTCTGCGGCGGCGAGAGCGCACAGCCCCGGCTGACCGGCCGGGAGACCACCCTCTCCTCCCTCACCGGGACCATCGTTTCCTCCGACCCCAACACCCTCACCCTGGACTACGCCCGCCTGTCCTACGACGGCAAGGAGTTCGGCGAGAAGCTGCCCGTGGCGGCCATCAACGACATGCTCCTTCGGGGCAGGACCAACCGCAGGGTGTACATGAAGTTCAACTTCACCGTGGCGGAGACGCCTGGCTCCATCCGCCTGGAGGCGGAAAAGATGAACGCCGTGTCCGTCACACTGAACGGCGAGGAGCTGGTCATGGACGGCCCCGGCAGCCTGGACGAGCCCTTCGTCACCGCCGACATCGCCTCCCGCGTCCATCCGGGCGACAACGAAGTGGTGTTCGCCATCGACTACTGTCAGCCCAAACAGGTCTACGACGTGTTCAACGGCGTGTACTATGAGCACTCCGACGGCACCGAGAGCCTGATCAACTGCTTAAGCTACGTCACCGACATCGAGTGCGTGTACGTAAGGGGCGACTTCACCGTCCGCGCCGCCGCCTACGCCCCCGACCAGAAGAATACCCTGGTCACGGACGGCCCCTTCGAGATCGCCTCTCCCACCCGCCAGGTGCGCCTTAGCGACACCACCCGCTCCGGCTTCCCCTTCTTCGGCGGCAGCATGACCGCGGAGGTGGAGATAGACGCCCGGGGCGACGAGAAGGAGCTGATCCTCTCCGGCCGCTTCGCCGTGGCCAAGGTGTCCGTAAACGGCGGCCCCGAGAAGATGCTCATGTTCACCGACCGCTGCCCGGTGGAGGGCGAGATGAAGGAGGGCAAAAACACCCTCCGCGTCACCCTCATCAGCAGCTACCGCAACGTCTTTGGTCCCTTCCACGATCCCGATCCGGATCCCTTCGGCGTGGGCCCGGAGACCTTCAACCGCTACGGCACCTGGCAGGAGGGAAAGTCCCCCCGGTTCAAGGACCGCTACGCCTTCGTCCATTTCGGCGTGGATCAGATCACCCTCCGCTGACCGTACATACACAAACGGCGCTCCCCCTGACATACTCAGGAGCGGAGCGCCGCTTTTTGCGTAAAGAACGATCCTATTCCGCCTTCAGTCCCCCGCGGTTGATGTAAAAGGCCAGCACGTCTGCGATGCGGGCGTTTTTGCCCCCGCCCGCCACGATGATGTCGGCGTAGTCGATGTAGTTTCTGACGTACTTGTCGTACATGGGCTTCACGGTGGCCAGATACTGCCTGGCGATGCCCTCGATGGTGCGGCCCCGCTTCTCGATATCCCGCTGGGCCCGGCGCAGCAGGCATATGTCCGGATCCACCCGCATGAAGATCTTGAAGTCGCACAGCTCCCGCACCCGGGGGTCGTAAAACGCGTGTATCCCCTCAAAGAGCACCACGTCCGCGGGCCCCATGGGCGTGCCGGGGTCCTGCCTGCGGTGCTGGGCGTAATCGTAGCCCTTGCGGGATATGGCCTGCCCGTTTTTAAGGGCCGACAGATCCGAAAACACCTGGTCGTGCTCAAATATGGCCGGCTCGTCGTAATTGAGCTTTTCCCGCTCCTCAAAGGGCATGTCCGGATGATCCTGATAATACACGTCCTGGGCCAGGATCAGGGCCTGCCCCTCCACCCTCTGCGCGATCTCCCGGGCCAGAGTGCTCTTTCCGCTGCCGCTGGCCCCGCATATGCCGATCAAAAGCATACTCCCAAACCCCCTTCACGAATATGATACAGTATCCGTCAAAATCTGTCAATGTGTGGACACATTTAGACATAAAAAAGAAATATATGAATTTTTTAGCAAAGGGCTTTTCATTCATGTCGAACTGTGTTAAAATAACGATGTGAACATATAAGGATTTGGGAGGATACGGATATGCGGCGCTTTTTATCAATCGTTCTTTGCGTGATGCTGTGCATGGTGACGCTCGTTCCCATGGCCAGCGCGGACACGAAGATGGCGAAGGTCAGCACCGGCTCCAACAGCGGCGTGAACCTGCGCGTGAGCCCGCAAGGCACCGTGAAGGGCTGGGTCCCCGAGGGCACCAGCGTGGAGGTCATCTCCACCAGCGGCAACTGGTGCCGCGTGCGGGTCATCGGCACCTGGGTCAATAAAAACGGCTATTCTCACGGCAACAGCTACGGCTACATCTGGAAGGCCTACGTGAGCGTGGGCGGCAGCAAGAAGAGCAGCAACGTGGCCGCGCAGATCGGCGCCACCGGCAACACGGCCCGCACCAAGACCGCCACCACCCTGCGCTCCGGCGCGGGCAACGGCTACGGCAAGGTGGCCAGCCTGGCGGCCGGCGCCAAGCTGATGGTCTCCAGCTCCAAGGGCACCTGGGCCAAGGTCATCGCCATTCGCAGCGGCGGCAACAAGCCCGGCTACGTGCTCAAGAGCGCCATCGCCAAGGGCTTCGGCGGCACCACCACTGCGGCCTGCAACATGCGCGCCGGCGGCTCCACCAGCTTCGGCGTGGTGGGCTCCGTGCCCATGGGCGCCACCGTCACCATCCTCTACGTGGGCAGCACCTGGAGCCAGATCCGCTACGGCGGCACCACCGGCTACGTCAAAAACAGCTACCTGCGGGTGAAGTAAAATCCAAACAAACTACGGAGACCGCTCAGGCGGTCTCCGTTTTTTCGTGCCCCGCGTCAAGGTTGGATGAGATACAGGGGTATGGCGACCGCCAGCAGCGTCCCGTCCGCCGCCCAGGGGCACCGGCCCGCGAGGACCCACGCGTCCCCGCTTTGGCGGTAGAGCCCCGTCTCCTCCCCATATCCCCCGAGCCCCACGGCCCAGAGCGCGCCGCCTCCCTCCAGGGTAAAGGCAAGGCGCATCCAGTGATCGCCCTGGGCCGGCCCCAATTCTTCCTTCATCCGCACGGCGAGGTAGAGACATTCCCCGTCCCCCGCGGCCCGGGCCTCCGCTTCTTCCCCGTCCGGGGCCATGGCGCAGGGGGAGCCGTTTTCCCATATGGCCCAGATATCCATAAGGTTCCAGCGCCCGCCAGGCGCGCTTTGTATGTGAAAGCGGATCATTTTGCCGCCTCCTCTCCATGTATCGGTGATTTTCCACAAGTATACGCCCTCGGTGCCGGCCCGTCAAGCGGCAGATTTTTTGAAACCCAAACAGGATTTTTTCAGAATCGCCACAGGATGCAATTGATTTTAGCCCGATAAAGTGATATAATGTACCGCAAATCCAAAGACAAGGGAGGTATCGCTGTGCAGGATCAGATTCAAATGGTGGCCATGAGAATTCGTGATCTGAGGGAGATTAGCGGCCTGACCGCGGAGGAAGTGGCCGAAAAGAGCGGCGTTTCTCTGGAGGATTACACCGCCTATGAAGAAGGCACCAAGGATTTTTCTTTTTCGCATCTGTTCAACATCGCGGAGACCCTGGGCGTGGATATCTCCGATCTTCTGACCGGTGAAAGTCCCAAGCTGATGGGCTACATCCTGACCCGCTGCGGCGAGGGCTACGCCTTCGAGCGGCGCAAGGCCTACAAATACGAGCACCTGGCCTACAATTTCCGGGACAAGAAGGCCGAGCCCTTCATCGTCACCGTGGAATATGACGGCAGGCTCACCGGCAAGGAAGCCCATTCCCACGAGGGCCAGGAATTCGACTACGTGCTGGACGGCGAAATGAAGATCGTGCTGGGCGGCAACGAGATCTATCTGAAAAACGGCGACTCCGTATACTACGACTCCTCCATACCCCACGCCATGTACGCCTGCGAAAGGGACACGAAATTCATCGCCGTGGTCATCAAGTGATGCCCCGCGGCCAAGATCAGCGGAGGAAAGGTTATGGCCCTGTATCGGGAATTTTTGGAACTAAGCGAATTCGGCTCCTATGAGGATTTCCTGAAAAACTTCGAGATCAAGGTTCCGGACAATTTCAATTTCGCCTACGACGTGTGCGACCGGATCGCCCGGGAGGAGCCGGAGAAGCTGGCCCTTCACTGGGTGCATCCCGACGGGCGGGAAAAGAAGATCACCTTCGGCGAAATGAAGAAATACTCCGACCGTGCGGCCCGGCTGTTTCAGAAGGCCGGCGTCGGCAAGGGCGACAGGGTGATGCTGGTGCTCATGCGGCACTACCAGTTCTGGTACTGCATCATGGCCCTGCACAAGATCGGCGCGGTGGCCGTGCCCGCCACCCATCTTCTGACAAAGAAGGACGTGGTCTACCGGGCCAACGCGGCCTCCGTCAAGGCCATCGTGGCCACCAGCGAGGGCGTGTTCCACCAGGCGGTGGAGGCGGCCCAGCCCGACTGCCCCACCCTGAAGACCAAATTCCTGGCCTTTGGCAGCCGGGACGGCTGGATCGACTTTGACCAGGCCCTGGAGGATCAGGCCGACGACTTCACCCGGCCCGAGCACGTCAACACCAACGACGATCCCATGCTCCTCTACTTTACCTCCGGCACCTCCGGCATGCCCAAAATGGTCACCCACGACTTCCGCTATCCCCTGGGGCACATCGTCACCGCGGTGTACTGGCAGGGCTGCGTGGACGGCGGCGTGCACCTGACGGTGTCCGAGACCGGCTGGGCCAAGTCCGTGTGGGGCAAGCTCTACGGCCAATGGCTGGCGGGCAGCGCCGTGCTGGCCTACGATTTCGACAAATTCGTGCCCAAGGATCTGCTCTCCGTCATGGTGCGCTGCGGCGTCACCACCTTCTGCGCTCCGCCCACGGTGTACCGCTTCTTCCTGCAGGAGGAGCTGGAAAAGTACGACCTCTCCCGCATCCGGCGCTGCGCCATCGCAGGCGAGCCCCTGAACCCCGAGGTCTACGAAAAGTGGAAGGAAAAGACCGGCCACGCCCTGGCGGAGATCTTCGGCCAGACGGAACTGTGCGTGCTGGTGGGCAATTTCCCCTGGATGAAGGTGTGTCCCGGCTCCATGGGCAAGCCCTCGCCCCAGTTCGACGTGGACCTGGTGGACGATGACGACAAGAGCTGTCCTCCCGGTATCGTGGGCGAGATCGTGGTGCGCACCCGCCGGGGGCGCCCGGTGGGCATGTTCCTGGGCTACGAGGACGAGCCCGAGCGCACCCGGGAGGTGTGGCACGACAACATGTACCACACCCTGGATCTGGCCTGGCGGGATGAGTGGGGATACTACTGGTACGTGGGCCGCAAGGACGACGTGATCAAGTCCTCCGGCTACCGCATCGGCCCCTTCGAGGTGGAGAGCGCCCTGATGGAGCACCCCGCCGTGGTGGAGACCGCCATCACCGGCGTGCCCGACCCGGTGCGCGGCCAGGTGGTCAAGGCCACCATCGTTTTGGCCAAGGGCTACGAGCCCACGGAGGCCCTGAAAAAGGAGCTTCAGAACCACGTGAAGAAGGCCACCGCCCCCTACAAATACCCCCGCATCGTGGAGTTCGTGGACGAGCTGCCCAAGACCATCTCCGGCAAGATCCGCCGGGTGGAGCTGCGGGAGCGGGACAATCATTGATCAGCCCTTTGCCCATTCGGACATGGTTCCGGATGGGCGTTTTTGTGCTGTTCCGCTTCTAACCGAATGATTGGGGTCACGGTTTGCCTCGCCGGTCTGAGACCTGCCCGCAATGGCCCGCAATGACAGGAAAGCTCCCGTTGTCACCGCAAGGAGCGAATCGAAGAAGCGATCCGTCCCCTGAAGTCCAATCGGTCAGACGTGAAATCGTATTATGCGCCGGGCAGGCAGGATTTCCCGTATCCGGCGTCGAAAACGCATCCATACGAATTGCCGGAGGTTGGCTATGAAACGATTTGCGAGGGTCCTGGGCGGCATACTGACGGCGGTGGGCGCGATCCTGGCGGTGTCCCTCATTGTGAGCCTCCCCGCCCTTCTGAAAAACGGGGATATGTCCCTGCCCGGCCGCCTGTTTGGCGTACTGGTGTTTGGGGTGCTGTCGGCGCTTCTCATCCGGGCGGGCATCAGGCTGCGGACGCCGCGCGACGATGTGCGGCCCGTTGGCACCGGCGCTTCCCGATCTCCCGGCCCCGTGTCCGCGCCTGCGCAAAAGAAGGAGCCTGCCCCCGGCCCGGCGGAAACCGTCACGGAACACAGCGCGGTATACTGTGAAAACCCCTGCGCCAACCGGAGCGAGAAGGGGGACGTTGACACCCTTTCCAGCGGCTTCGACCACGGGAAGCCCTTCGTCAGTGTGATCTGCGCCTGGAGCGAGGGCGCCGACGGCGGCGGGGCAGGGGACACCCAATTTGTCCCCGGGGACATACAGCCCACCCTGACGCCGGATTCCCTTCACAAATGGATGCGCTCGGCCTTCGCCCCGGGGTATACGGCCCACCTGCGGGCCGACCTGTTTGCCCCATATGGGCCCGTGGCCGACTGGTGCCGCCAGGTGCGCTTCGCCTCTGCCCTGGCCCTGCCGGAGGGGGTGTACCTCCTTCAAAATCCCTTCGAGCAAAAGCTCAGGGGCGTGGGCCCCGACGGCCTGACCGACAAAAGCGGCGTGTCCCTGTGGCTGGGCATCGTGCCCGGCGCGGACCTCAAAGCCCTTCTTTCCGGCCTGGCCTCCTGGCACGGCAGCCTCCAGAGCCGGAGCGCCGCCCTCAAAAAGGATTTCATTCTCGATACGCTGTACCTTTTCGACCCCGCCCGGCGGATCGTGATCCTGACAGAGGGCGATGCAGCCCACGTGCCGGATCCCTTCCTGCTGGCCCGCCTCACCGACAGGGGCATCCGGGACCTGTCCACCGGCGAGGAGCACGCCTTCCGCTTCGAGGAATACCCCGGCTCCGCCGACGACGCGGCCACCTACGGGGTGTGGTATCTCCTGCCGCCCCGGCCCCAGCGGAATGAGCGGATGGAGCCCAATATGGTGAAACCGACGAACACAGAACCCGTCCAGTCAAGGCGTACATACA